>JAIMAD010000255.1 GCA_023512145.1 Bacillus sp. (in: firmicutes)
ATATTTAATATGATATGTGATTTGTTTTGACTTATAATGATTTTATACATAGATATGAGTAAAAAGTAATTTACCTAAGAATGAGGAAGGCAAATTTTATTTTGTACGTGCTAAACTAGGGTATTCATCATACTTAGATTCAAATATTATATTTTGAAAGGAATTTGAATAGCTATGGAGATAAAAAAAGTATCCATTATTGGATTAGGAGCATTAGGGATTCTATTTGGACATCATTTATCGAAAAAAATGCCCTATGCAGATTTGAGGATTATTGCTGACAGGGATCGAATTAAGAGATATGAAAATGAGCATGTGTATTGTAATGGAGAACGCAGCAAATTCACTTATATGACACCTGAGCAACTATGTGAACCAGCAGATCTAATTATTATTACGGTTAAATATGACGGTTTAACAGATGCAATTCAAGCCATACATAAACATGTAGGTGAAAATACAATTATTCTTTCTGCATTAAATGGGATTACTAGTGAAGTTGTTATTGGACAAGTGTATGAGATTGATAAAATACTATATTGTGTTGCCCAAGGGATGGATGCGGTTAAAGTGGGAAATCAACTATCATACGACCATATGGGTTTGCTCTGTTTTGGGGAACGCGAACCAGGTATTATCTCTGAAACTGTTCAGCGTGTTGCTGCATTTTTTGAAAAAATGGAAGTTCCTTATGAAGTAGATACCAATATGGTGAAGAGACAATGGGGAAAATTCATGTTAAATGTTGGAGTTAATCAAACTGTAGCTGTATATGAAAGCAATTACGGTAAAGTTCAAAGTGAGGGTCAAGCAAGAGATATGATGCTTGCTGCTATGAGAGAGGTTATCGCTTTATCCGAAAAAGAAGGGATTTTTCTAACCGAAGCGGATTTGGACTATTGGTTAAGCATTTTGGCTACATTAAATCCTGATGGAAAACCGTCATTGGCACAAGATGTAGAGGCTAATCGTCACAGTGAAGTGGAGTTATTTGCAGGCACAGTTTTGGAAATAGCTGAAAAACATAGAGTTTCTACACCTGTAAACAAAAAATTGTATGACAGGATTAAAATAATGGAGAGTTTATACTAAAGTGTATTACTGATTGATAACAGGTTTTTTAGAAAAAGTTGAATAGTGAATAGAATTAAAACTCAGTTGTTGCTACTAACACCACATTATTTGAATCAGCAATAATGGTATTAGTATATTTAATAATAAATAAACGAATCACATGTTATTGGTTTAAATAGGCGTGGTGGTAAGTAAAGGGTTAAAAACCGCTTACTCACCCCATGCTTGTTTAATTTTTTAAAAGAATATCTTGGGTTATCCACTAATCCGTTCATAGATAAGAAGTGCGTTACAAAAGGTTGTAAACGAAGCCTTACCATGGAAGCAGAGGAATCATCGGTAAACGAAATTTTAGCTACTACTTTTACTATCATTTTCACAACGATGTTCCTCAGAACACCCTTATTTGGATATTCCACTAATATATTATTACAAGCTTTGGGGAGTACCACTAGAAATCCTGTCAAAACTTTGTATACCATAAATCACATTCGGGTTATAATGGAATTTAATAAATTTAGTGTATCGAAGTAATTAATCAGGAATTTTAAAAAATAAAAGGTGTTGGTCAGAAATGAAAAAGACAGTCGAAGAATTAGACATGAAAACCCTGTTATTTTTCTTTATTCCATTAGGATTGTCTGCAAGTCTTGTTACGTTATCACATATTATCATCAATAGTACGCTTGTTAGGGCGGAGAATTCGGAATTTGTTATCGCTAGTTATGCCATTGCGATAAGTTTGTTTGGAATTACCGAACGACTAGGGGTGATTCTTCGACAAACGTGTTCTTCCTTAGTAAGGGATAAATATTCGTTTAAATTGATGTCTATATTTACCATTTATATTTTAGTTAGTTTAATGGTAGTCGCCTTTGCAGTCGCCTATACTCCTGTGGGGGATTTTATTTTTTCCAAAATCTTCGGTGTGAATGCAACTATGGTTAATTATATTAAAGGGATTTATCAAATACTTATCTATGTAACGATCTTTTCAGCTCTGCGTTGTTTAAATCAGGGGATAATTATCTATAACCGGCAAACAAAATGGTTAACAATTGGCATGGGAATTAGACTGGCAGCCATGTATTTCTTGTCCTTATATTTCATTTCTACTGACAATATTACTGGAAGATCAGGTGCAATAATTTTTCTAGTTGGAATGATTGTCGAGTGTGTAATCAGCTTCATTGAGGCTAGAGTTTTAGTTCGCAAGATGCCTGAAAAGCATGAGCAACAAATAAAATCGAAGCGATATATTTTTAAATTTTACAGCCCGCTTATGTTATCATCCGTAATTGTTGTCATGATTGGACCAGCAATCAATGTCTTTTTAGGTAAAACAGTAAATATTGAACTCGCCATAGCGAGTTACGCCATAGCCTTGAGTGTGACACAATTATTTTTAAGTTTTTTCTCCTATATCCATCAAATAGTCATCAATTTTTATGATGATCACATGAAGAAGGTTAAAGTATTTTCATTTGTGATTGGTTTTATCCCGTGCATATTGGTTGGTATTTTTTCTTTTACCCCTATCGGTGCATTTTTTTTGGAGCATGTGATGGGGGTAAATGGGCGACTGTTGGATGCTAGTTTACAAGTGTTAAAAGTGTTCATTCTAATGGCCCTTTTCTTTCCTTTCGTAGATTTCTTTAATGGTTTGTTAATGGTACAAAAACAAACAAAAGTAACCATTATTTCGCAGTCTACAAATTTAATTATTACGTTAATTGTGTTAATCATTGCTAGTAAATATGTTGCAGAGTGGAATGGAATGATTGGTGCAATAGGTCAATCAATCGGATTATTAGCGGAGTTAATTGTTGTTAGTAGTATCGTTAATGCAATAGAACGAACAAAAGGTAATGCACCTATTTTTCGAATCAAAGGTTTAAGTAGAAAAGGACGAAGCCGATAGGAAAAGTAGCGGGCTAGGGCACCATCTAGTTAATGGATGGTACCTAGCCCTTTTTTTGTAATAATTGGTGCAATAATTAACTAAAAGAGAGGTGTGTTGTTAAACTAATCATTCTACAAGGATAAACGCTAAATTAGAGAGTCATGTACCATCGGAATAATGCAGGATTATCGGGGTTCCATTATAATGTTTTTAAGTAAGAAAAATAATACAAGAGGAAAATTCATGAGAAAAGTTCGGTGGGGAGGCTAGAAAAGTGAGAATCAAAGCCATATTCTTTGATCTAGATGATACATTACATGATCATTTAAAACCATTTCATGATACTTTCAAGGAAATATTTCCAGAATACTATAAAACTATCTCTATTGAAACATTATATTTAAAATTCAGAGATGCTAGCGACTTTCTTTGGGAAATCTATAATCGAAATGAGATAGAATTAGTTGAACTTCGAATCCAAAGAATAATTCATGCCTTCAAAGATTTTGATATTCCGATTTCAAATGAAAATGCACAACAATTTCAGAAAAGATATGAAATACAATTAAATCATATTGAGCTTTTTCTAGGAGTACCGGAATTGCTGACACTTTTAAGAAATCAAGGATATCTGCTTGGAATTATTACAAACGGTCCAACGGAACACCAATTAAAGAAGATAGAATTACTAGGTTTATCAAAGTATATCTCTAGAGATTTAATTTTCATATCGGATGAGGTTGGAGTAGCAAAACCAAATCCGGCAATTTTTAATGAAGCGGGGAAAAAGACTATTTACGCTCCAAAAGAATTACTTTATGTTGGGGACTCCTGGACTAATGATGTCATCGGACCAAGCGGGGCAGGTTGGAAGTCAATTTGGTATAATCATCGAAAAAGGAAGCCTATTTCGGAATATAAACCTTTAGGAGAAGTAAAAATCTTATCAGATATTTTAAGATTTTTATATTAAATAGTCACAACCATGGTAAAACGAAATAAACAAAAAAGACCTTATTGATTAAATCAACGAGGTGTTTTTTCGACCTGAGGTAAACCAAATAGGAGAGTTTCGATGGTTGTAATATCACCTCTTGACGGTTGCTACTCTACTCCACTGTTTTTATCGAATTTTAAAGAATAGCCTTATTTTAATTATAAATCTGTCTACTCAGGGGTTTCATCATCGGTGTAAAATTTGTTTTCTCGATTTTTAAAATCATTATTACTCTCATTTAAGTTAGTGTTAGGATTAGGATCATAACGAATCGGACGAAAATCCACTTTATCTTGCTCATTCAATTCATTTCTTTTATCCGCATTACACCCTGATAAAAAGCTTACCGTAAGCAAAGCAGACAACATAGAGAGTTTCCATTTGCCTTTCATATAAATACCACCTACATCTTTATTGTATTGGTTTTAATATGTACATTGTCCACTTTCTTAGTCTTAAATTAGACATACAATTTTTGTTAATTTTAAAAGACTTTCTCAAGATAAAAATAAAAATCACCTGCCCCAAAAAATGAAGAGTAAACAGGTAGTTTATTTTTTAGAGAAGTTGTATTAGACAAGAAAACCGCCATGCTTAAGATATTTTTACAATAGATGTATTCTAGTTAGAAATATCCACATGGGAAAACCAGTGGATTATGTAAGAATTACTGGTAATTAATTGCCTGATAGACGATATATAGGATGGCAAGTCCAATGCCAATAATATAAGCAAGAAAAATAGGATTCAGCAACATAGGGTGATTTTGCGTTTTTTCATTGATTTCCGTATCAAGTTCACTTTGTCTAGTGCTGACCAATTTTCCAGTACTTATTGTGTAAATTAAACCCCAAACCAATATTATCAATGCAACACCAGCCAAAATTATTCCGAAATTACTCACAATATTACCCCACCTTTTTACTTTATAATTTGAAAAAATGTGGAGAAATATTCATTAACTTTTAAGTATGAATTACTATGCCTATGGGCCAACAATACAAAGTTTAAGCAACATGGCTAATTATACTGATACGTGAAACAAAATGGATAAAGCAGCTTGAAGTTAAAAATAAAGCCGGCTCCACTGGGAAGCCGGCCAGTCCATATTTAAACTTAAAACAATAACAATGAAAAAAAGTATATAAGGAGTGGAAAGCTCTTAAAGGTATGAAAGAATTTCGGATCGCGGATGCGTTTTTTTAAGGCCACGAATCAATGGAAGTGATAGAAATGGTGAATCCCTACAGCTCAATTTGAATAAAACTAGGAGAATTCCTGTTTGGGCAAAGGCACTTTTCTTTAAATTTCCTTTACCATATGATGAAAAGTACCTCCATAGATTTCCCAAGGTTCAGCTATTTGGTAGCCGACCAGTTCATATAAACGAATCGCTTTTTCTTTTTCGGTTTCCACATTGAGGGCAATTTTTGAATAGCCAACGTCTCGTGCGACTTCCTCTGCGAACTCTAAAAATAATCGACCGATACCTTGTCTGCGATAATTCTGATGTACACAAATAGTATCAATGTAGTACTCGTTTTGCCGAGCTTCTGGAGGAATCGAAACAGGTTTCCCACCTTTTTTACTTAACCAGGTAATCAAGTTGTTATCGAGTGTAAGCGCATCTACACCAGAATAGTGCACCATCACAGCGATCACAGCATTCTGATGTTCAGCAACGAATGTATGTAAGTATGAATGACGATTATCTTCGTGTTTAAATAAGCCAATGAGTTCTTGTTCCACGGCAATGGGGTCTGTTTCTCCCGTCATTTGGCTTGCGATTTCTCCGATGGCATCGATGATTAGAGGTACGGCGATCACTGCATCCTCTGGATTAGCTCTTCTTATATGTAAGTTCATTGTCATTGCATTCAACTCCCTATCTACTACTATATCAATTATCGTCTACAGAGTGTCAGTAGAATTGTATAAAAGCTAAGAAATTCATCATAAAAACTGAAGAGAACCTAAATTAATGTTATTACAAAATTATGTCTGTCTTTTCCCAGATGTACGTCAAATCAGTAATACTAGCGCTTTTTTTATTACAAAGAGAAGTCAATTTGATGTCTTGAGGTCGTATTGGTATAACTTTTCATCATTGTCAGTTATGATGCAGTCTAGGCTAACAAGAAAAAAAGAGTTTGAAGAGATGAAAGGAGTTTACAACATATGAATTTCAAAAAAACGTTATTAGGGTTTGCAGCTGGGGCACTAGCATTAAGTTTAGCAGCTTGTAGCGAAAAAGAGGACTCAACAAAAGATAAACAAACACAAGGAGAATCAAAACAAGCACAAGAAGCTGTTAAAAGTCCAACTAAAGAAGAACAAGCAGCAGCAAAAGAAATGCAAGCTAAGCTATCTAAGCAGCAAGTTGACGAAAGTAAGATCGTTGCTGTTGTAAATGATGAAGAACTTGCAGGAACTGATTATAATGCTGCGTTGATGTCAATCCAAGGCCAAATGCAACAAGCAGGTCAAGACCCAACTAGCAAAGAGGCGGCAAAACAAGTAAAAACACAAGCACTTGATATGCTAGTCAATCAAACCTTGATTCTTCAAAAAGCAAAAGAAGCTGATTTGAGCGCATCTGAAAAGGAAATTGATGAAAAATATGTAACATTTGAAGAACAATTTGGTGGCGAAAAAGGATTGAAGGAAGCAATCAAAGCTCAGAACATGGATATAAAAGCATTGAAAAAACAAATTGGTGAATCAATCCTATTTGAAA
>JAIMAD010000256.1 GCA_023512145.1 Bacillus sp. (in: firmicutes)
ACAATCCACAGGTGTGATGATATCTCTAAATTGGAGCATTTTGTTCACTCCTCACTTTTCACATACTTCTATTGTATCAAAACGAGTGAACCTTTTGAATATTTTCACTCTTTATAAAAATTGTAGGTTCCTATTTGGAACATTTTGAACTACTTAATCGAAGATATTATGAATGATTCTATAGGGAAGTGGAATGATGAGCGAAAAGATGCATTAAATGTGGAAGCAGGGATACTGAATAAAACTTAACGGTAAATTGGACATCATTTCTGCTGTAATTTTCAAAAGGTAGTTCACATACCCCATATTTGTTGCCTAGTTATTTCAATCTATTTGATGATTATATTAACCCTCAACCAAAAAATTCACTAAAGTATGATGTTCATTATAGTTGAACATAATTGATTCTATACAGATTTTATTTTTAGGAGGACTTCATGGCATTTTCCATCTTTTTTTCGATAACAATTATCTTGCTTATCTCTTTCGTTACAACGAGAAAGAAGTTACATCTTTTTGAAATTATGTTTATGTGGATGACCATAATACTTATCCATCATAATTTTTTAACAATAACAGCTTTAAACCTAAGAATGTTTGATTTTGGCAAAAATCCAACAAATTATTGGACTCTTGCATTAATTAGAGTTTCTCTATTCCCATTGCTCATCATATGGTATTTTGATAAAACATTGTCAGTAAAACCAGATAAAAAGTGGTTATGGCTGCCGATACTAATTCTAATCCTTGTTGGAGTTGAATATTTTGCTGATGTACTTAAGGTTTTTAGACATACAAGGTGGAGAATTGGGTACTCTTTTATCGAGTGGTTTTTGATTTTACTGTTAGTCAATTATTCATGGATTTGGTATCGAAATATACTTAGGAAAGAAGATGTGATACATGTTACCCCTCCCAATAAAATTTGATGCAAACGAATGGTATATTCTTTTAAATGGTGTTTTCGGCTATACTTGGGTTTTATTTTTACCTAAAAGATATCCTAAAGCTATTTCAGTATTAGTGGTTTTATTTTGTGTTTTAGTAGCGACTATCTATGACCATACATTAGCAATTCCTCCCTTAGATATGTATGACATCAATGATCAAAAAAAATATGAATTGATGGATGTTATTACTTATTTTATGTACAGCCCTTATGCTCTTCTTTCTGTATATCTGTACGATAAATTTGATCCAAAAGGGTTATACTTCACTTCATATATTGTGGGTTGGTCCATTCTTGCTGTGATATTTGAATGGTTAGCGGTAAAATGTCATGTTTTTACTTATAATCATTGGAGTTTGATTTATTCTTTTCCCGTATATTTAGTTTCAACGACATTACAGCTAAATTTCTTTCATTTTATCTTTAGATATTTCAAGGAAACTAGAAAAAAATTACTACATCCATAATAAAGAAGGAAAAGTATTCCCTTGGTCCAATTAATAAATAAAGTAGGCACTTATAATAAATACAGAAGCCTATATTCCAATACATCTGGAATCCTCGGCTTTTTTGTTTAAATAATTGTCTTTAAATTTGCTATATTGATAAACTTATTACTTCCATTAGTAAATTAAATTATTGAACTTTTCTTATTCTTCCAACAAAAAAAGAGAAGCTATTGCCTCCCCTTAAATTTCTTTATTTCGGTTGCATCCTGACTGCTCCATCAAGCCTAATTGTTTCTCCATTAAGCATCGGATTTTCAATAATACTTTGGACAAGTTGGGCGTATTCGCTTGGATACCCGAGCCTTGAAGGAAATGGTACCATTCTACCTAGTGAATCCTTTGCCTCCTGTGGTAAGGTATCAAACATCGGCGTGTGGAAAAGACCAGGAGCAATGGTCATGACCCGGATTCCGAATCGAGCTAGCTCACGGGCAATTGGCAATGTCATCCCGACAATTCCACCTTTTGATGCACTGTAGGCGGCCTGACCAATTTGTCCGTCAAATGCTGCCACCGACGCCGTATTAATAATGACACCCCGTTCGTTTTGTTCATTCATTTCGTTGCTGCTCATTTTCTCCGCTGCAAGCCTAATCACATTGAAAGTTCCGATTAGATTCACACTAATGACTTTGGAAAAGAGCGATAAATTATGGGCACCCTTACGCCCAAGCACCTTTTCGGCAATTCCTATTCCTGCACAATTTACAACGATATTCACTCCACCCATAAATTCTGCTGCTTTATTGACTGCAGCTTGGAGGTCCTCTTCCTTTGTTACATCCGCTTGTAAGAATAAAACTGCTTCTCCTAATTTTTTTTCAAGACGTTTTCCATTTTCTTCTGATTGGTCCAAAATGACAACACTTCCACCACTTCCAACAATGCGTCGGACTGTTGCTTCCCCTAGCCCTGATGCTCCACCAGTTACAATCGCGCGGCATGCTTGAATTTTCATTATTTACCTCCATTAGGAATTGCTAACTTCCTAGTTTGCAAGTATTGTGCCAAAGGAAATTCACCCTAAGAATGGGGGGCATTGATAGAACTATTTCTGTTAGTGTTTTTAGTTTGGACATTTAATAAAGAAAAAGTGACCAGATATTGTACAGGGTGAAAAAAGTAGAATACATATTATTTAGAAAATAAAGGGTTTCTTGTCATTATTTGCAGAATTATATTTATATTCTAAATATTGTGGATTATAATGAAGTTTGTACCAGAAAATTTTTCACAAGGAGGAATATTTTGATGTTTAAGCGGTTATCGATATTATTTACACTTATACTGGCTTTGAGCACGTTCTTCTCATCATTTGCTTTTGCAGAGAATAACGTAAAGCCAAATCTTGTATCACTAGGAGATTCTATTACATATGGATGGAATCTTGAAAAGGAAACCGATCCTACCAACTCGCAGCAATCCTTAAAAGCGTTTCCGTATTTAATCGGGAATGGGAATTACGTTGTTTCAAAAAACATCAGTGGCGGGGGCTGGACCTCAGGCGATTTATTATTAGAAATAAACAAACCTGAAAATCTTGAAGCTATTAAAAATGCCGATGTGATTACACTCGATATTGGTAGTAATGATTTTTTACAGCATCCTGCCTTCCAAGCACTACGGGCTGATCCAACAACACCGATTGACCCTCAAGCATTTAGTATAGTCATTCAACAAATATCTGTTAATCTATTTAATAACTTAGGTTCGATCATGGGAACTATCAAAGCACAAAATACAGATGCTCCAATTATTGTATACAATATTTATAATCCATTTTCGGATACCCTTGCTGCTCTTTATCCAGTTGGAGAACAATTTCTCCCATCAGTTAACCAAGGATTCCAAGGTTTTTCTATTCAATTTAACTCACTTTTAGCTGACGCATATTCAGCTTTTAAGGGTCAACAATCAGCGTTGATTTTCCCAGCAGGTGACGTTCATCCGAACGAAGCAGGTCAACAGGTTCTAGCTGGAATATCTACAGATCTTTTAGCAGCACAAGTTCCTGCAGAAATTACGGTTGACTTAACACCTTCAATAACAGCAACAGCCGAGGAAGCTGTGACTATCACTGTTTCCACAAATGCAAAAAAAGCTCTCGCTATGCAATGGCTTGTAGGAGACTTGACCTTAGAAGATTTCGCAATTGCTGGGACTGATATCACCGACAACAAATTCCAAGTAACTGAAAATGGAACTTATACTGTTTATGTCAGAGATAGCTTTGGTGCTAATAGTGTTGCTTCCATTACCATTGACAACATTAAAGAGGCAGAGGCAGAGCCAACACCAATTCCTGTCATCAATCCACCACCTACTACTGGAAACCCTGTTACACCGATACCGATAAACACTTCACCTACAACACCAACGACGACTGGAAATATATTACCGAATACGGCAACTCCAATGTACAACTATTTCGCCATTGGTCTTGGCTTAATTTTATCCGGATTAGTTGCTATGAAAACTCAGCAATATAGAAGAAGAGAAAATAACTAAAAAGTAGAAAAAGGTCAGATCCTCAACTTGAGGATCTGGCCTTTTGTAATAGTTCCCTAAGATATTGCTCTTTTCTGATAACTACTTCTTTCTTTCTTCCTTCCATCACGGTCAATTCAAGGGCGACTATCAGAAAAAGAAGATCCACTTAACTTTTAATTCATTTCGTATGGCTAGATAATAACACTCAATTAAGAAATAGGATAATGATTATGAATATCTTCTAAAGGCAGATTCCCTAGCCAAATTGTTAACCAAGGAAAGTGAAAATATAAATGTTACCATTTCTTTGGAATTCCGTTATGATAAATTTATATAGTCATTACCTTAACGGAGGAATCCAACTAATATGAGAAAAATGGTAATCACCCACATGATTGAACAGCACTATATTGACCAAATTAAAGATATCATCCCCGACTGGGAATTGGTTGTTAGCAAGGATAAAGAAGTATGGCAAAAGCATGTAAAAGATGCCGAGATTATCGCTAGCTGGAAAAAGGGCTTGGAAGAATTTATTTTCACCTCCGAGTCTAAGCTTAAGTGGTTTCAGTCGTGGAGTGCGGGTGTTGATACCTTGCCACTAGAAGGACTGGAATCCAGAAACATAGTTTTAACAAGTGCTAACGGTGTCCATGCCTATCCTATTTCTGAGACAATATTTGCACTAATGCTTGGCTTAACAAGAAAAATTCATACATACGTTAGAAATCAACAAACAAAAACCTGGCATCATGCAAATATGGCACTAGAAATGCATGAAAAAACGGTGGGAATTATTGGCGTTGGAAAGATTGGCAAAGAAACAGCTAAAATTGCCAAAGCATTTCGAATGAATGTGCTTGGTGTTAGGCACTCAGGTATGCCTATTGACTCTGTCCATGAAATGTTTACGTCAGACCAATTAGACCTTGTACTACCAAAGTGTGATTATGTAATTGTTACCTTACCACTAACGAAGGAAACAATTCAGTTATTTGGAGCGGAGCAATTTAAGCAAATGAAGAATACTGCCTTCTTTATTAATATTGGTCGAGGTGAAATTGTGGTTGAAGCCGACCTCATTCATGCATTGAAGGACGGAACTATCGCTGGTGCAGGGCTCGACGTGTTTGAAAAAGAACCATTAAGTGAGGAAAGTCAATTATGGAATTTAGAAAATGTCATCATTACCCCACACACTTCAGGATCAACTGAGCATTATGATAAACGTGTGATTGAAAATATTTTGATTCCTAACTTAAAATCTTATATTTCAAAGACAACCCCGTTGATAAATCAGGTTGATTTTTCAAAAGGGTATTAAAAACGTAACACTCTCAATACCATCATGGAAAAGAATTGAATAAGCGTAGTAATCTAACCATAAAAGAGATGTGAGCAAGTCTATTAGACTAACAAAGATTTAGAATCCAACTTAAGCACGCTTAATAAAGTTAGCTTATCTTCACCCCTTTTTCATTAAAAGGAGCAGTCCCATGCAGCAAGTCACACTCGAAAAAAGCTGGAAAAGAGCATATCACAATGATATGCTCTTTAAACTTTTTTATAACTTTTTTCAATTAAAGTACCAGTTAAGTAAAGTAGCACCTACTTATAAACGAAGTTTTCTACTATATTATCGACAATAACTAAACGGTTTGTCGTTCAATTAATTTAACAAATATTTCTTCGTGAGAAGTAGTTGTTTTGTCAATTGCTTGAAGTAATAGTTTTCTTCCGATTTCTATTAAAGGTATTTTAAGTGTAGTTATGTTCATAATTTTTGCTATTGGTTGATTATCAAATCCAATTAATGCAAGATCATTAGGTATTAAAATATCTTGTTCCTTACAGCAGGTTACTATTCCAGCAGCTACTTGGTCGCTAGAAACTAATAATCCCGTTGGTGGATTGCTCATTTTAGTTAAACGTTGGATAACTTCAACCCCATCTTCAAAATTAAAACATTCATAAAAAATGTATTTTGACTCAAAAGGTATATTTAATTTAGTCAGAAAATCTTTGTAGGCTTTCTCCCTTTGTTCACTATTCGCTCCTTTTTTTCTTCCTACGCAATATCCAATTTTATGATGACCATTGTTATGTAAATACTCTAATGCTTTGGAGAAGCTTTTGTAATGGTCGATATACGTTGATGATACACCTCTCCCCCTACCGTCTTCGCATAAAACTATTGGACCATAAGACACATATTCATCGATAATATCCCATTCACAAATTCTAGAACATATGATCAAAGCATCTATTTGCTTATGTTGTAACATCTTTAAAGCTTCAATTTCTCTATTTTCCTCGTAATTTGTTTGGAATAGAACTAACTTATAGTTGTTTTTCACAGCTTCACTCGCTATCCCTTCAACCAACAATCCGAAATAGGGGTGATTTGTGAAGGGAACAACAACACCAATAAGGAAGGTTTCACCAATACTTAAATTAACTGCATTTATATTTCGTTGATAGTTGCATACCTCCATAGCCCTCCTAACGGCAATCTTTTTTTCTCCACTAACATAGGGGTGATTATTTATTACACGAGAAACTGTTGTTACGGATACTCCTGCCATCTTTGCTATATCTTTAATATTAGACATATTCTCTCCTTTTTTAATAAAATATTTTCTTGCTATGAAATGCGTTTCATAATTTAAGCTTAACGTATAAATAAAGGGAGGTATGTAATATGGTCATACTAATAGGAATTATCTGTTTAATAT
>JAIMAD010000257.1 GCA_023512145.1 Bacillus sp. (in: firmicutes)
ACATGTTTCTAACCTCTATTTATTTGTATCTATTGGCTATCCAATGGGCGATTTAATTCTCTTACTCGGTGCTATCAGTTTCTACTTAGCTTCTGAATATTTTTTCTCTCCCAAGGTTTTATACTTAATTTTTTTAAGTTTAGTCATTCAAATATTTGCAGATTCCGCGTATTTATACTTAACCGCGAAAGATGTATATGCTTCAGCTGGAGTATTTGATCCCCTATGGTCATTTGCACTGTTATTAATGGGTATAGCTGGAATATTTACAATTAACATCTATGGTGAAAAAGAGAATGAGAAAATTACTAACAAAAAAACTACCTATTTCATTAAAAACTTTTTTTCTTTGCGATTATTGTTACCCTATATTAGTGTTATATCTTTATTTATGGTTATGGTCTATCAAAGAAAAGAGATTAATAGTTTAATTATAGGATCAGCTGTTGCTATCATTCTAGTTATTTTACGGCAAATTTTCACATTAGTAGAAAATCAAACATTGATAAAAAACTACCATGGTCTTACCGAAGAATTAGAACAAAAGATCGAGGTAAGAACAAAAGAAATAAGTAAAAAAAATCACCAGCTTTTAGCAGCCGTTCAAAAGATGAAGCATATGGCCTATCATGATGTATTAAGTGGTTTGCCAAACAGGAGGCTTTTCTTAGAGAAACTAACAACCTCAATGGATGATGCCAAGCGTCATTCATACAAATTAGCCGTTATTTTTATCGATTTAGATCGGTTTAAAAACATCAATGATACGTTAGGGCATGATTTTGGTGATTTACTCTTAAAGTTTGTTTCAAAAGAGATGTCCACCAGTTTACGAGATATAGATACTATATCCCGACAAGGCGGAGATGAATTTACTATTTTATTGAACCAAATATCAGATGAACGGGAAGTCATATCTTTAATTGAACAGATGCAATCAATAGTAGCAAAGCCAATCTTAATAAAAGGGCAAGAACTGCATATTTCCATGAGTATTGGCGTTGCATTATATACAAAGGAAGGCATTAGTGCTGAGGAGTTATTAAAACATGCCGACATGGCCATGTATAGGGCAAAAGAAGCAGGAGGAAATAAACTTAAATTCTTTTCAACAGAAATGACAGAGACTATTTCAAAAAAAATGACACTTGAAAATGGGTTACGTAAGGCGATAACAACTAATGAATTTGAACTTCATTACCAACCTCAAGTGAATTTGGAAACCGGAAAAATTATCGGGATGGAATCTTTAATACGTTGGAATACAGATTCTGGGATGATTTCACCAGGGGAATTTATCCCTTTAGCTGAGGAAACTAGACTTATTATCCCTATTGGTGAATGGGTACTTTACACTGCTTGTAAACAGGCAAAAATATGGCACGATTCTGGATATAGCCATTTGAAACTAGCCGTTAATCTATCACCGCTACAATTCTTACATGAAAACTTGGTTAATGTGGTATCCACTGTTCTTGAAAGAACCCAATTTAATCCACAGTCCTTAGAGATTGAAATTACAGAGGGTGTATCTGTATCTGATGCTGAAGAAGCTATTATTAAAATGCAAGCCATAAGAGATTTAGGAGTTCGAATATCAATTGATGACTTCGGAACAGGGTATTCCTCCTTAATTTATCTAAAACGATTCCCCATTAATAGTTTGAAAATTGCTCAACCCTTTATTGAAGATATTCTTTGTAATGATAGTGATAAAGCATTAGTTAAAGCTATCATTTCTATGGCCCATAGTCTAAGATTATCTGTTATCGCTGAGGGAGTAGAAACAAGAGAACAATTGCAAACCTTAATGGAACTCCACTGTGATGACGTTCAAGGATATATATATAGTAAACCACTAACAGTAGGGCAATTTAGTGAACTACTAAAAACAGAGCTATCGACGTATATGGCTCCAGTATTCCAATGATTTAAAATTATATTTCCACTTCAGCTTCCAATAACCTCTAAATAATAGCAGGATTACGGTGTGAATCAAAAAAAAGGAACCTTTTCTTTTGAAATGGTTCCTTTTCTTTTCCCTTTTTATGAATTCTTAAACCATTCTCCCGATATTCTTCAAAAGTTCCATGGTGGAACAAATAGTAGTCCCAGGATTTGATAACTTACATCCAATACATTAGGTATAATTATCAGCTATCTCTCCTGAATTATAAAAACCTTATTTACTTATGGTACGGTTCACCCCACCTACTATACTAGCAGTTTTTTTAAAAAAATTGTCAACCAACTGTATTGGTAGTTGGCTAAAATTGACTGTTCTTTCATGAACCTTTACTATACTTTAAATATTCCACAAATTTACTCTATAAAAAACATAGAAATGGCACCTAAACCAACATGAGTCCCAACCGATACGCCCATTTGCATAATATGGATATCTCCCGAAAAGTCAGTATCCAATTGAATTTTAGCCTTTAGGTTTTCAGCAACTTTAATATCTGATGTATAACCAACTATGATAAAGTCGGTCATTTCTTTATCATATCTTTTCATAAATTCTTGAGTGTAATGCTTAAGTACTCTTTTCAATCCTCTTTCCTTTCCAACTATGGACCCTTTTCCATCCTTCATGGTCATAATTGGCTTTAACATTAGGATTTTTCCTATTAAGGCACTTGCATTAGTGAGCCTGCCACTCTTTATTAAATGATCTAAATCAATCACAGATAGGAAATGTTTTACCTTTTTCTTATAATTTTCATTAAAAGCAACAATTTCTTCAAACGAAGCACCTTGTTCCCTCATCATCGCACTTTTCAAAATTAGCCAGCCACTTCCATGACTCATACATTTTGAATCTACCACATGCACTTTTATAGTTGATTCAGGGTTTTCCTCAAAGAAATAATCTTTGGCTAGAACAGCTGATTGATACGCACCACTCGTCCCACTGGACATGCATATACATAGTATTTCTTTATTGCCAGCCTCAACGGCCTGTTTAATTATTTTTAGATATTCGGCCGGACTTGGCATACCTGTAGTCGGATACTCGGGTAATGCTTCCATCACCCCATAGAATTCATCCGGTTGGATATCTACCCTGTCTTTATATATTTTCCCCTCTATGTTTATCGTGAGAGGTGCCAGGCTGATATCGTACCTTTCTAGTACTTCATCAGACAAATCACATGTTGAATCAGCCATAATTTTCATCATAATATCCTCCAAGGCTAAATATATATCATTTTTCCATTACTATTCACTAAATCAAACAAAAATAAAAGCATGATTTCATCGTACATGGAATCATGCCTTTTTACCACCTGATAAAATTTTAATTTATGGATATTTTATTCATTTGATTACCAAGGCCTTTTATTCATAGAATGGCTGAAATGATTTCGATCATTGGAAGGTTCAAGCTAATAGTAATGTAAGGCCAAAATTCTGCTCCCTTTTATTTCAATCATTTTAATATGATACATTGGGCTCTTAAGAAGGAAATTAAAAATAAACCCAAAAACCGCCTCTATTTATGGTACGGTTCACCGTAGTTATTTAAGAGGCAAAAAAATGAGCATTGGAAGGTCATAAGACTAGACGGTTTGAATATTCCGTCTAGTTTCTTTCTACTATAAAAAAGAAAAGAGTAATATCAATTATTATCAATCAAAATTATTTATGTCCGAATGATATTCACATAAGCATAATCCATCTTCATATTTTGAACCTTCCCAATCCACGTCGAATTGGACTCCGCACACAGGTAACGTTAGAAAGTGCGGATTAACAACGTTAAGGATTTTGAAAGATAAAAAAGACTAATCCCTCTTTATTTTTAGCGAGGAATTAGGCTTATGATCTTCCACAAACGCGCCCGATTGTTTAACAATAGTATTATTCGTAAAACCCTTATGGTACGGTTTACCATTTAAGTGTAACTTTGAAATAAAGTATAATTAAAAAGGCTTGGTTAGTGTTTGATTACAAGCAACTTTACACCATCAATACTTTCAATATCTCTCTTGAACTCTTCCTCATTTTGAATAAATCCTAAATCATATACGATAAATAATTGTCGTTCATATTGCACCACTTGATAGGAGTGAGGTTTTATCGGGTTGCCCATTTCCCGCTGGCACCCCTGTATGGAAATGCGCCCTATTGCGGAGGATCAGTATCCCTTAATTTTGATTTAAATAAATAGGAATGAAAGACAAACCATTTTCTTTTCTAACTTTTTCAGCTTCTTCTGGATTCGCAGCCTGGATTTCACTAAGAATCCCAGGTTGTGATATGAAAACTTCTATTACCTTTGAATTTTCATGATTTTTCACTTTTCCTATTACCGTTCTATCAATTGAAAATTCTTTTGGATATTTTTCAAGATATAAATCCATTTCTTTCATTTCATCATTCGACAGTGGTTCTGCTGTAAATCCATTTTCAGCTAACAATGCGTCATAGTTTGGTTTTCCACTACTTTCTGCTTGTTCTTCTATAGTCCCACTGCCGGTTAATGGTATTTTAATATCATCACCAACTTCAAGAATGCAGTCTTGCTGATCCTTAACCGGGGCAAAAATCATAATATAATCGTCCTTTGCTCCCTCTACCTCACCCTTACTAAAAATTGGCTCCACTTTTTCGCCTGCTGATTTCAAAAATACACCAGATTTTTTATCGTCAACGATATAACCGTATTTTTCATCTATTTTCCTTGCATTTAGAAGTTTATGTTCTAATTTACTCATTCTCCTGTATTGCATGCCACTTTGATCCGTTTCGATTTTCGTGTCAGATCCTGTGACAACCAATCTTGTTTCTAACGCAGAAAACTCTACCTTTTTAATCGTGTATGTTTCTCCTTCAAAAGAGAAATTTTTATTTAGTTCTACTGTTATTCTTTTTGATATGACAGATTTATCGAGTTTGAGACTCAGCGGCCAAATCGTATGAACTGTACTAGCCCCGTTGTCATCATATATGGTCAAGTTTTCAATTTCTAAACGAATGTTCTGTCCTTCGTATTCATTTATTGATTCGAAAGAAACTGCCTCAGCCACTTTGTTTTCCTTACGATCGTAATACCTGCTTCCCCAACCCACATTATTTAATTTTTTTCGTTCATTTCCCACAATCAGGTTGATCGAAGTATCGCCTTCAAAAATATCAAGATAATAGTTCTTTAAATTTGTATCTTTACTTTTATAGGTCAGTAACAGTTTTGTCTCCTTATCATCCATCATCACAACTTCAAAATGCACAGTAATGTCATGTTTCCTATCATAAAAAGTTTGATCAAGAGTTTGACCATAGCCCTTGTTAATGGCAGTCTTAATACCTGTATCATCAATATGGTTACTCGAAAATATTTTATCATAAACCTCTTGAATAACGGCTAATGCGGGTGTAAGAATAAATGTCGAAACAATAACCAAGCACACGACGATAGCGATTGAAAATCTTTTGTTAAAGGTGCTGCCATTTACATTTTTATTATGCGTTGATCTAATCGCGTACTTATTTCTCTCATTAGATTCCAATTTTTCAATATCAAGTAAAATCCGGTTTTTTAGTTCTTGTTTTTTTGTTTTTTCCCACAGTAAATCGGAACTTAACTCTTTTAAGGGATTATCAAACTCAATATTTTCGTATTGGTTCTTCATTAAAAAACCCCTCCTTTATTAATTGTTTTTTTAGAGCTGGTATCGCCCTAAAAAGCGTTGATTTAACCTTACTTTCAGACCAACCCAATATCTTTGCGGTATCCTCTATTGAAAAACCCTTGATCTTTCTTAAAACGATCACTTTTCTATATGTATCTTTGATTTCACCTAACGCTTGATAAAGTTCATAGGAGTTCTCTTTTATTTTAATAAACTCTTCAGGCAATAGATTATGGTCTTTTTGTGAATGAAAAAATTCTTTAAAGAATACGCTTGGCCTACGCTTCCTTAAAAAATCCACCGTTAGATTATGAGCAATACTAAATAACCATGTTTTTTCACTTGAGTGATTTTTAAATGATTCATAATATAAATATGCTTTCACAAACGTATCGTGGGTTAAATCTTCTGCTTGTTGATAGTCCTTAACCATCAATAAAATAAAGGTTAAAATCGATTTACTATGTTGGTCATACCAATCTTCAATTTCTTCTTTTCTGTACTCTGTCAACAAAATCCCCCCTCCTGTCCTTTATGTCAATACTTAGACGTTTTATCGAAATAAAAGTTGTGTTTTTAAATTTTTCATTAAAATTTTATCATTGTAAAAACTCTTAAAGTATTGAGTTTTCTTCCTATCTTTCAGAAGTGGTAAATACTGTATCAAAGGTGGTACATTTTATTGGCTGTAATCAGGAAGGGGTATCTTGCTCCCGAGGTGCGAGAAACCCCTTCCTACTTCATGACCTTTTCACTCGACCATCTACTCGACAAAATCCTTACTACAAAAGATGACTAAACGCAGGTATAGCAGCATTTAAAACAATTCTAATCAAACGTTTAGTTAGTACTAATTCAACCATTTAATCGTTTGCTTAAATAGCGCAGCAACCCTTTTAATAAACGGACTTTGCCTGTTTTCAAGGAAATTTATTGTCGAAGAAAAGGTGTGGTTTGTTACGAATCATCTTCAAAACTGACAATAGAAACTAGCAAAATACAAATTCCTATACATTTAAACAAGTTCGTATACCAACTAATCGTT
>JAIMAD010000258.1 GCA_023512145.1 Bacillus sp. (in: firmicutes)
GGACATATATACAATCGGGAATTCTATTTTTTGTAAAAGTACTGAGAGATCATATGAAATATGTAAATCATGGATGATTTTTCCCTCACTAAGTAAACTTGTATACCATTCTGCTTCTTCTTTTACTAAGGAATCATTCATCTCTTGAACTCTGCTTATTTCATCAATAAACACTAATCCATTACTAGGCAAATAGTCTAGTAAACTATTAGCCCTTTCGTAAGCTAGTGATAGGTATTTAAAGACTTGGACTGGCTTTTGTCCGTTCTTTAACTGTTCCAATTCATAACTGATGTTTTGGGTCAACTGCATTTTTGCTTTATCATCTTTCAGTTTTCTCAGACTATGTGCCAATTCTGCTTCGAGTTTATCAGAAATGCGCCGATAATTTTCTGCTTCTAACAATATTTCTGTTGCTGGTCCAATGGAAATCTCAGAAATCTTTTCTTTCGAACGTTGATCCTCAAGCGAGAAATAACGAATTGAGTCTATTTCGGTATCAAATAATTCAATTCGGAGCGGATTTGCTTCTGTAAGAGGATAAATATCAATGATACCACCCCTTACGCTAAATTCCCCTGGAGTGGTCACCATTTCTGCTCGAACATAACCTATGTTGACAAATGTATTCAAGGTTTTATCTATATCTATGTCTTCCCCTAATTTTAACGAGAGTTGGTATTTCTTCCATAAGGACTTAGGAGGAAGAATTTTCTTTAACCCTGCAATAGGAACAATTAAAATGCCTTGATTATGCATACTCCAGTGATTTAAGGCTTCGATTCTCTGAGCCATTAACTCTGGACTGGCAATACTGAGTTCAGCAGCAATTAACTCATTTGCTGGAAAAAGGAAAACTTCCTTCTCACTTAATAGATTGACAATATCATCATAGAGCTTTTGTGCTTGTAATAGATTGTTGGTTACGAGCATAATAGGCCTTTGCATTTGTTTGTAAATAGCTGCAGTCAAGACCGTTCTAGACGAGCCTGACAATCCAGCAATTAGCTGTTCCTTCAAACCCTCTTCCAATCCTGAAATCACGGAATGAACATCTTCTTGTTTAAGGAATAATGACTTTAAACCATTCAAACTCTGTCCTCCTCTCTAAATTGAAAAGCGCAAGCACCTCGAGCATAGACTGCTTGTGTTGTGCTGATCAATTCTCAATGTATATTTTAAATAGAAAAACGCTTTGGAGTTTCCATCCAAAGCTGGTTAATGAATTAGGAAATCGTATTGGTGGAAATCTGGATTCCGCTCTAAAGCTTCCTGACAGTCTTCACAAATGGCTGTTATATGAATATCACCAGAAGAGTCATACTCAACCATTTCCTGTCTCTCTTGCCCCGTTAGTTTATGAAGACCTAGGGTTTCTGAGTGTATCGATGCTTTATCAATGGAACCAAGTTTCGTCCCGCAATGACGGCAATGGTAATGGATAGTCACGCCTGTCCCCCCTTAAACTATGCTTCCTTTTTAGTATTAACCATAGCGGAGGAACTTATTCATCTATTAACTCTCTCTTTATGTGATTGAATCCTCTCTTTTATTGTTTTGCTTTATTGTATGAAAGAAATGCAAGTATCATGAACATTTACTGATTATATTCATTCATTACCTGCAAGAAGGGCTTTTCCAGCCATGCCGCACATGCTTCTTCACTTTTTTTGACAGCATGATTGGTTAGAATTTGTTCATCTTTGTGAAAGCAGTTAAGAACATAATCAGGAATGCTCATCTCCACTTGCGGACGGTCAATTCCAATTCGGATTCGGTTAAATTCTTGCGTCCCTAGGTGGGCTACTGTTGACTTGATTCCATTATGTCCACCCGGACTCCCTTTTTGACGGAGCCTAATCTTCCCAACCGGCAAATCAAGATCATCATAAATAACCAGGAGGTCTTCTACATTTATTTGGTAATAATCCATGATAGCTCTGATTGATTCTCCTGATAAATTCATAAAGGTGAGGGGTTTTAACAGGATTACTTTTACTCCCTTATAAATACCCATCCCATACAGTCCCCTAAATTTGGACTGGTTAAGCGGTATCGCAAATTGACTAGACACAGCATCGATTACTTTAAAACCGATGTTGTGTCTAGTCTGTTCATATTGCTTCCCAGGGTTACCTAAACCAACGATTAATTTCATACTGGGACCCTCCATCACTTCTGGTTTAACTACCCTTTTAATAATTCGCTAAAGGACGTAACCATGTAAATGATTACGTCCTTTTTTTTTATTCTGGTTTTGTTTCTCGTCCTTCTTCGTTATCAGGGTGGCCTGCTTCTTGTTGTTCGCCAGAGTTAATTTCCTCTTCTTGCTGCGGAGGTAGGATAGAAACGATAACTTCATCTTCCTCATGGTTGATAGTAAATGAACCTTGTTTAACAATATCGGCAATGGTAATGGTTTCCCCTACTTGCAGATTTGTTACGTCCACTTCAATTTGTTGCGGGATATTTCCTGGTGTAGATGTAATAGCTATTTCATGTAACGTGTGCTGCATGACACCGCCATCTTTAACTCCAGCAGCATCACCAATAAGCGCAATTTTCACAGTTACAGTGATTTTCGAGGATTTATTAACGACTAGAAAATCAACATGCTTGATTTCCCTTTTAATAGCATCTTCTTGATACTCAGTTAAGACTACCTCAAATTTGCTGCCGTCTACATCTAGAGAAATTACTCCATTTCTTCCTACAGTTCGGATGGTCTTTGTAAAATCAATCGAACTAACAAATACCGATTTACTTTCCATATCGGCACCATAAATAATAGCTGGTATGTTTCCGTTGTCTCTAATTTCCTTTAATTCTGAATGGCGGAGTTCTTTCCGCTCTTTTGCTAGTAATACTGTCTTCATGTGTTTAGTCCCCTTCTATTTCAATTCAGTTTGTATTAAGAAAAACGCAAGGTGTGCCTGCCTATCGGCTTAAATTATAAAGACGATGGCCCCTGAAACTAGCTTATATAACATTACCCTAAATCAGGGTAGTCTAAACATTAATCAAACAATGTACTTACAGATTGATCTTCGTGAACACGAATAATCGCTTCTCCAATTAACGGTGCAACCGAGAGAGTGATGATTTTATCAGTCATTTTCTCTTCAGAAAGAATAATCGAATTGGTGACGACTAATTCTTTTATCTTTGAGTTTTGAATTCTTTCAATCGCAGGACCAGACAAGACGGGGTGTGTACAACAAGCATACACTTCTAACGCACCATTTTCAATTAAAGCATTTGCAGCAAGTGTAATCGTACCTGCTGTATCAATGATATCATCAATTAATATGGCTACCTTGCCTTCAATGTTACCAACGATATTCATCACTTCTGCAATATTTGGTCGTGGGCGGCGTTTATCAATAATCGCAATTGGTGCTTTTAGGCGCTCGGCCATTTTTCTAGCTCTTGTTACCCCACCATGGTCTGGAGAAACAATAACAATGTCACCAATAAGGTCCTTGTTTTTAAAGTAGTCCGATAATATAGGGACACCCATCAAATGATCAATTGGAATATCAAAGAATCCTTGGATTTGCGGTGCATGCAAATCAAGACAGATGACACGAGTAGCACCAGCGGTCTCGAGTAAATTTGCTACTAATTTTGCCGTAATTGGCTCACGGGCACGTGCTTTTCGATCCTGACGAGCATAACCATAATAAGGCATAACAATATTAATTGTTTTAGCAGAAGCTCTTTTTAAGGCATCAATCATGATTAATAATTCCATGATATTTTCATTAACAGGTGAACTTGTCGATTGGATGACATAAACATCACATCCACGGATACTTTCTTCGATATTAATTTGAATTTCTCCATCACTAAATCTTGTGACTGAGCACTGCCCCAGTTCCACACCAATAAACTTAGCAATTTCTTTTGCGAGCGGAAGATTTGAGTTTAAACTAAAAACTTTAAGGTTTGGATCCAAATATTGATTTGACATGAGGCCCTCCATTATCATTCGCTTATTTCTTTAGATGTAGCTTTTGAACGTAATTTTCCTTATTCACTTGCTTTGAACGGGCAATGGACAATGCTTCGCCTGGTACGTCTTTTGTAATCGTTGAACCAGCAGCCACATATGCTCCCTTTCCGATCGTGACAGGGGCAACTAGATTAGAGTTACAACCGATAAATACATCATCTTCAATTCTTGTTAAGAATTTATTTTTACCGTCGTAATTCACTGTTATCGATCCACAACCAATGTTTACATCGTTGCCGACTTCGGCATCACCAATATAGCTAAGGTGTGATGCTTTACTTCCTTTTCCAAATATAGCCTTTTTAACTTCAACGAAATTGCCAATTTTGACGAAATTGCTTAATGTTGACTCTGGACGAATATGGGCAAATGGGCCTATGTTAACACGGTCACCAATCGAGCTATGATGTGCAACTGATTGACGGATCACCGTTTCCTCCCCAATTGTGCAAGAGTCAATTTCTGTATTTGGTCCAATTAAACAATCTGTACCAATAATTGTTTTACCTTTTAAGATGGTTCCTGGGTAGATTGTAGAATCTTGGCCAATTTCGACATCTGTTTCAATGTAGGTGTTTGCAGGATCAGTGATTGTTACGCCGTTACGCATATGCATTTGATTCGTGCGAATGCGCATGATTTGCTCGGCTTCTGCTAAAGCAACCCGATCATTGATACCCAAGGTTTCTGCATATTCATTTGTTTGGAATGCTGTGACAATTTCACCTTGCTTCTTAAGGATTTCAATTACATCTGGTAAATAGTATTCCCCTTGAACATTATTATTTGAAACACTTTTTAAGGCTTCAAATAAGGTCCGATTATCAAAACAATAGGTTCCTGTATTAATTTCATTTATAGCTCGTTCCGCTTCTGAAGCGTCTTTATGTTCAATTATTTTTTCAACTAGACCATTTTTGTTGCGAATGATTCGTCCGTATCCCGCTGGGTCATCAATTCTCGCTGTGAGAATCGTGGCTTTGGCAGTCAATTCTTCGTGGTGTTTAATCAGGGACTCCATCGTTTCAGCTGTAATTAATGGGGTATCACCACAAACAACAATGGTTACGCCATCTTTTTCTTCGAGAATGCTGGCAGCCTGCATAACAGCATGCGCAGTACCTAGTTGTTGTTCCTGAAGAGCATATAGGCTAACGTCACCTAATTGCGCTTTCACCTTTTCTGCCCCGTGGCCAGTGACTGTGACGACTGCTTGAACAGAAAGCTTCATTACTTGGTCAATTACATGTTGAACCATTGGTTTTCCACATACTGGGTGTAAAACTTTATAAAGCTTAGATTTCATCCGCGTTCCTTTCCCTGCGGCCAAAATCACAGCATAACGATTATACATATGCAGTCCTCCAATATACCTGTTTATCCAATAAAATAGTACTCTAAATGAGCGCTCTTTTCAAGGAATGTAGAGAAAGTGTTTAATTTTGTAGTTTTCAGATTATATTAAAATGGGAGATTTTAGAAAGGTTTCTTCCGGAGAAATAGGGCTTAGCTACTACATCAGACACTTCATTCTCATGTCAAAACTTTTGTTTTATCCATTAAAAAGAGCCTTACTTTTGAAGTAGGCCCTAGTTGTTAAATTTATCAGGAAGCTCCAGCTTCTTCAAATTCTACTTCCAATTCACCTAAACGATGGTACTCAGCCAAAACAGCTTCCTGAATTTTACCTCGTGTCCCTGAATTGATGGGATGAGCAATGTCACGAAATTCTCCATCAGGAGTACGTTTACTTGGCATTGCTACAAATAAACCGTTGTTACCGTCGATAACGCGAATATCATGGACGACAAATTCATTGTCCAAAGTGATTGAAGCGATTGCTCTCATTCGTCCATCTGTATTAACTCTGCGTAATCTTACATCTGTTACTTCCATGTGTCACACCCTCTTCTCATAAGTAAAAACCTCGTTAAATAAATTCAACAATTACCTTTGAAATCCTTCTTTTATCAAAAAATATTTTAGAAAAATTAGGGCAAAATAGTGAACAATTGTAAAAGGTGGCTTTTAATTGGTAATTAGAAAAAAGAAAAAGTAACTTACTTATGAGGGGTGCGAAACTAGGATAAAAGACCTGTTACTTAATGAGCGCAATTACTTCTATTTCTACCAAGGCATCTTTTGGTAAACGGGCAACCTCCACACAGGAACGAGCTGGTTTATGAGCAGAAAAATATTCGCCATATACCTGGTTTACTGACGCAAATTCATCCATATTTTTAATGAAAACGGTTGACTTTACGACTGTTTCTAAGGATGCACCAGCTTCTCTGAGGACAGCCTGCAAATTTAGAAATACCTGGTGGGTTTGTTTCTTAATATCTCCTTCGACCATGTTCCCTTCGACCGTTAAGGGAATTTGTCCAGAACTAAAGAACATATTATTGACAATAATCCCTTGCGAATATGGTCCGATTGCTGCTGGTGCCTGATTGGTTTGAATCACTTTCATGTTAACTCCTCCAATTTATTTTGCTAATATAGTTTCCCGCTTGAACATTAATGCTTTTTTCCAAAATATCAACATCAGTTAACTGCACCAGTGATAAATATGCATCCACTAACCGTTCTTGAATTTTTTCAGCCTCCACCAAAACAGCAATTCCCGCCACATGC
>JAIMAD010000259.1 GCA_023512145.1 Bacillus sp. (in: firmicutes)
AAAAACCTATATTGATTTTCGCTGCAGGCACGAAGACTCCTGCGGGAGGACGGGGCTGGTGAGACCCCACAGGCGCGCAGCGCCGAGGAGGCTCACCGGACCGCCCGCGGAAAGCGAAGTGCCTGGAGTGGAAATCAACACTCAAGTTCAACACAGCCTATATTTAAGGGACATTTTCAGTGGCCTCCCCACAGGGGTAGGTAATTTTCTATTGGTTCTTCCTCAAGGGCCAAGGTCTCTTTCTTGTAATAACTCTTTTATTAACGGGTGTTTTACCGGATTTATTTCTTTTTAAAATGAACTACAGCTGAAAAATACATTTGTCCACTTTCATTGATGTGCATTTGATGGGAGACTGAGTGGACTCCTAGTAAAATTGCTCCATTCTCAACAATCTGTGAATCAATTTTCTTTTGCAGTGTTTTAAGATTATTTGCCTCGAAAAATTCAACTTTATCCTCAATTAATGCTAATTGAAAATCCATCATTAATCACCCTTTCTATCAGGTTTCATTTTAGACATTTCTAGACTTTTTAACAATGAATTTATTGAATAAATTTACATCCTATGATAAATTGGGAACAGGTTTTATATTAAAACATAGTATACTCATATGAATTATCTGTTTATGATTTTAGACGTGTCATAGATGTTGAAAAGATGAAAGCGGTTGTTTGCTATAGAAAGCGCCTTTCAAATAATGGTAGAATAGTGTTTGCGGATACGATGTTTGAAAGCAAGGAAGTATAATAAGAAAATCGTAAAAGTGAAAAATGGATGTTTTCTTAACCTGGCAAAAGATTTGAAGACTGAATATCATCCAGGCGAGTCCATTCTTAAAAAAAATTTTAGAAAAAATGGTTTTTGGTTAAATTTTCGCCATTTAACGATTTTTCCCTGGACAATGGAAGGCGTAAAACAATAAGAAAGAGGTCAAAGCATGAAAATCGCTATTATCGGTGCAATGGAAGAAGAAGTAACCTTACTTAGAGAAAATATCGAAGAAAGAACACAAGAAACAGTGGCTGGCTGCGAATTTACATTTGGGAAAATGCATGGGGCGGATGTCATCTTGTTGCGTTCTGGGATTGGAAAAGTCAATGCGGCAATGTCTACGACCATCCTCCTTGAAAAATATAAGCCTGATTGTATCATCAATACAGGTTCAGCAGGGGGCTTCAACCCGTCATTAAATGTAGGGGATGCGGTTATTTCAACCGAAGTCCGCCACCATGACGTAGATGTAACAGCATTTGGTTATGAATATGGCCAGGTTCCACAGCTTCCGGCTGCATTTTTAGCGGATGAAAAATTAATTGCTGTCGCAGAAACAGCTGCAAAAGAACTAGAAAAATTCCAGGTTGTAAAAGGCTTAATTGCTACGGGCGATGCTTTCATGGAAGACCCAGTGCGTGTCGATTTTGTCCGTACGAAATTTGACGACCTCCAAGCTGTTGAAATGGAAGCGGCAGCGATTGCGCAAGTGGCCCATCTTTTTGGCGTCCCGTTCGTGATTATTCGTTCTCTTTCGGATATTGCCGGAAAAGAATCCGAACTCTCATTTGATCAATTTATTGATAAAGCAGCAACTAATTCTGCTACTTTGGTTATGAAAATGGTGGCAGCATTACGTTAGTAAGTAGGGGGAAGAAATGAAGGTTTACAAAAATGTTCATGAATTAATTGGGCACACACCAATGGTTGAAATTACACAGTTTCCTTTGCCTGAAGGAGTTCGTATTTTTGCAAAGCTGGAATTCATGAACCCTGGTGGAAGTGTTAAAGACCGGCTTGGAATCGAGTTGTTAAAAGAGGCATTCTCGAGTGGGAAACTTCAAATAGGTGGGACACTCATCGAACCGACTGCAGGAAATACGGGGATTGGCTTAGCACTTGCTGCGATTAATAAGGGTGTACAGGTTATATTTTGTGTCCCTGAAAAGTTTAGTATTGAAAAACAAGATTTAATGAAAGCACTTGGTGCGAAGATTGTTCATACGAAAACAGAGCTAGGGATGAAAGGGGCAATCGCTAAGGCTGAAGAGCTTCTTGAAGAAATACCTGACTCCTATTGCCCACGACAATTCGGCAACCCAGTTAATCCAGAAACGTATTATAAAACGCTTGGGCCAGAAATTTGGGATCAATTGGACGGTTACATAGATATTTTTGTCGCGGGTGCTGGAACGGGCGGAACATTCATGGGTACAGCCCGTTATTTAAAAGACCAAAACAAAGCGGTTAAAACCGTTATTGTTGAACCAGAGGGATCCATTTTAAATGGCGGTTCAATAGCTCCGCATAAAACAGAGGGTATTGGAATGGAATTCCTACCTGGGTATATGAATCCTGACTATTTTGATGCCATTCATACTGTAGCAGACATTGATGCTTTCACTCTCGTAAAAGAATTAGCAACAAAGGAAGGTCTGCTTGTAGGAAGTTCTTCTGGTGCGGCCTTTTACGCTTGCTTAAGAGAAGCGGCAGTTGCAAAGCCCGGTACAAATATCGTGGTAATCTTCCCTGACGGAAGTGAGCGCTACTTAAGCAAGAAGATATTTGAAGGGGGAATATAGTTATGAAAAGAAAAACGCAATTAATTCATGGGGGAATAAGCAACGACCCAGCCACTGGAGCTGTTTCCTTCCCAATTTATCAAGTTAGTACCTATAAACAAGAAGGTGTCGGTGGACATAAGGGCTTTGAATACTCACGAACTGGAAATCCAACCAGACATGCGCTTGAAGAGCTTATAAAGGACATCGAAGGCGGCAGGGCCGGATTTGCCTTTGGTTCTGGAATGGCTGCGATTACGGCTGTAATCATGCTCTTTAATAGCGGTGACCATGTCATCCTAACTGATGATGTTTACGGCGGAACATTCCGCGTGATGACGAAGGTGTTAAATCGCTTTGGCATTGAATTCACTTTTGTTGATACAAGTAATTTAAAGAATATTAACAGCGAAATCAAACCAAATACGAAAGCCATTTATTTAGAAACACCAACTAATCCATTGCTAAAGGTTACCGATATTGAAGCGGCCGCCAAGTTCGCTAAAGACCATAATCTATTAACGATCGTCGATAACACTTTTTCGACCCCGTACTGGCAAAATCCGCTTGAACTTGGAGCTGATATTGTTTTGCATAGTGCCACAAAGTACATTGGTGGTCATAGCGATGTTGTTGCAGGCTTAGTGGTTGTGAACAGCGATAAGCTAGCCAAGGACCTCCATTTTGTTCAGAACAGCACTGGGGGGATTTTGGGGCCGCAGGATTCATGGCTGCTCATCAGGGGTATTAAGACATTAGGTATTCGTATGGAGGAAACAGAAACCAATACTGCAGCAATTGTGGAATTTTTACAAGGTCATGCTGCAATAAAAAAGGTATTCTATCCAGGTCTTAAAACACATCCAAATCATGAAATTGCTAAGAAACAGGCGAGAGGGTTTGGAGGTATGGTTTCATTTGATGTTGGAAGTGCGGAAAATGCAGACCAATTACTAAGTAGGCTACACTATTTTACATTAGCAGAAAGTCTTGGAGCCGTCGAAAGCTTGATTTCTGTTCCAGCAAGAATGACACATGCCTCGATTCCTGCTGAACGTCGGGCAGAATTAGGAATCACTGATGGCTTAGTCCGTATTTCAGTAGGGCTTGAGGATGTAGAAGATTTAATAGATGATCTGAAACAAGCTTTAGAATTTTAACTCCTCCGTTTTCTTTTGAAAAAATAAGCATTCTCTATTTAGAGAATGCTTATTTTAGGGCTTTTTTATTATTTTTCAGAAAATTTGTTGAAAGTGGTTTACAAATTATTAATGGATGGATATAATTACCGTAGAAACTAGAAAATTCCAAAAGGAGGTCGAGGAAAATGATTTTAACTTTAACTGGCGTAAAAACACTACATTTGAATATCATACATTCGACCAGACTGGAATGGATTGCTTAACTGTTAAGTGATAATACATATCCATGCCGCAGGGAGAATGTGCCTTGCGGTATTTTTGTGCCAAAAAAGACCGGCCGCAGGGGACTGACCTCTTGCGGCCTTTTTATGCCCTTTTTTCCACATTTGCGTTTGTTTTGCATAAATTGGAGAGGTTTATTGTCAACTAATTATAAAAATTACTTTAAAGGAGGTGAGTGTCATGACACTGAATATATTTTTCCTTTCAATCACCATAAAAAAACGTAAAATAAGCCTTCAAGAAGCACAACATCAGGAAATGGTTGAACGTCTTTATGAACAAAACAAAGACCGACATATTTCGATGCATCCTTTTATTTAAGAAATTTAAAATCTAATTAGTTGAAAGGTGGTTTTACAAATGTTGTTTTTACTAATGCAAGGACGAGGAGCTAGCTTGTGGGATAGGAAGGATTCCACCTAGCTATTGAAAAAATAAAGGGGGAAACGAGATTGCCGCTTCATAGTTTATTTTGGTCACTCATCTTGAAACCAAAGAAAAAGGATTCAAAAAAATAGCATAAATAAGTCTACTACCAAAAGAATTAAAAAAAGTTAACAAAACGTTCATATTTCCTTCAGGTATTCACTGTGCAAATGTGATAAATTCGAATTAGAACCATCAGGAGTTATCTAAGGGGTGGAGAATATGTTCATGGTTGTGATGGCCTTAGTTATTACTGCGGTGATTGTCAGCATAATTTCAGCAGAAATAAGTGTAGAATAAAAAATAGAAGCATCGACCACGTGTAAAACGGTCGATGCTTTCTTTCTATCTCTTAGGGAGAGTCAAGTCTATACCATTGCTAAACGTGCTTATTATCCTTAAATTTTTTCCTTAGTCAATTCCAAGAACTCATCAATATCATCAAGACATGTGCGCACTGCTTTTTCCCAGAAATCTTTTTGGGTTAGATCTACCTGTAAATGTTTCTGTGCCAAGTCCTCCACGGACATGGAAGCAGTATCTCTTAACAAGGCAATATACTTTTCTTCGTAGCCTTTGCCTTCAACGAGGGCCTGTGCATAAATACCAAGCGAGAAAAGATAGCCAAATGTATACGGAAAGTTATAAAACGGAACACCAGTTATAAAGAAATGCAGTTTGGAAGCCCAGAATAATGGGTGATAGTCTGCAAGGGCATCGCAATATGCTTCCTTTTGTGCAGCAAGCATTAAGTCATTCAATCTTTCCGCAGCTACTGGTCCTTGCTTCCTCTCCTCATAAAAACGAGTTTCAAATAGGTAGCGGGAATGGATATTCATCAATAGAGCAACGGTTCGTTGAATTTTATCATCTAAAAGAACAAGCTTTTCTTCCTTTCCTTTAGCGTTTTTAACTGCAGCATCTGCAACAATCATTTCTGCGAAAGTGGAAGCTGTTTCAGCCACGTTCATCGCATAATTGCGATTGAGATGTTCTACTCCTTTCATTGCGAAGGTATGGAAGCCGTGACCTAGCTCATGTGCAAGTGTAGAAACGTTTGATGGCGTTCCGGAATAGGTCATAAATATTCGTGATTGGTCACTCTCCGGGAAGAACGTACAGAAACCACCTGGTGCCTTTCCAGGGCGATCTTCGCCTTCAATCCATTTACCCTCAAAAGCCTTGCGTGCGAAGGAAGCCATTTTTTCGCCAAAATGAGCAAAATTTTCTTCAATAAATTCGGCCCCTTCTTGATATGTTACTTTTGTATCTGTTTTTCCGTATGGAGCATCTAAATCATACCAGCTTAATTTTTCGAGACCTAAGAGCGCCGCTTTTCGCTCTAAATAGGTAACAAGCTTCTGTTTATTTTCAGAGATGACCGCCCACATCGTGTCTAGTGTTCCTTTTTCCATACGACTAATGTTTAGCGGTTCTTTTAATACATCTTCCCAGCCTCGTTTCTTATACACACTTAAACGGAAACCTGATATATGGTTGAGGGTTTTTGCTAAAAATTCCTTCTCTTCATTCCAGGCATTCTCCCAATTTTCAAAAATAGTTGCTCGGATTTCACGGTCTGGGCTTGAGAACTTATTGAAAGCCTGCCCGACGGAAAGCTGTTGTTTCTTACTATTTTCTTTAAATGGGATTCTTATTTTTCCTACGATTAAATCATAGAACTGCCCCCAACCATGGTAGCCGTCAACACCAAGGGCATTGATTAATGCTTCTTCTTCCTTTGATAGCTTATCTTTTGCAGTGTTGCGTCGTTCCGTTAAAACGTAGGAAAGACTTGCTAATTGCTCGTCTTCGACTAGCTGTGACCATACTTCATCGTGAATAGAGGTTAATAGGCTGTCAAAGGTACTAAGAGCTGTTTGGAAAGTAGCGCTTAAACTGGTTACTTTCGCTTCCAGGGTATCTGCATTCTTATCGTCTGTATTTTGTGCCAACAAACATCCGACAAAGGCGCCTGCTTGGCGAAGTTTTTTAGCGACATCTTCAAAATCCCCAAGTAAAGTTTGTAAAATTTTCAGGTCTGCAAGTGAATTGAGTGGTGTCCAGCTGTTTACTTTTGCTTGAAAAAGCTCAATCAATTCAGTCGTACGAGTTAGATGGTTTGCAAATTCAAGAGATTTACTTCCACCTTTAAAAAATACTTCCAGATCCCAAACATCTGAATATGTAATCGCCGTCATTCAATGAACCTCCCTTTATTTATGTACTATTATATTA
>JAIMAD010000260.1 GCA_023512145.1 Bacillus sp. (in: firmicutes)
GGGTTTTAACTTTGATATGAATATAAAAATATGGATAGCTGCTCGAAAAGAAGAATTGAAATTAAGAAATATATTGCGTACTATCGATACCTGGATGCAATTGATGGATTAGATAAAGATATATAAGGTTTGAAAATGAAGATATAAATGCTTTACAGACACTTAGGATCTTTTTCTAAATGGGAAGAATCTATGATGTGTTAACAAAATGTTAAATTTAAAGATGGCAAAGTAAAGTGAAATCGGTTATATTAACACTACGGTTGTGTTGTTTATATTGCTAGGGGGATTACTGATGAAAAAGATATTTCAGGTTCTAGTACTATTGGGTCTTATTTTGACACCTTTTTTTGCACAGGCACATGTGAAATGGTTCACAAATCTTGTGCCTCAAAAGGCGTCTATTGAACATATAGTATCACCGGTGTTTATATTATTAACTTTAGTCGCTGCCATTGTATTATCCACATTAACATTGATCATTCCAAAAATGTCTGAATGGGGACCAGTGAAGAAAATGGAGGATTACCTCTCCAGTTTAAGAAAGTATTCTAGAAATTTGTTGAAATATGGGACCGCCGTTGCGTTGATGATTCAAATGATGAATGGAACGTTATTTGCTCCCGAGTTCCAAATGAGTAGTACTTTCATTACTGTATTAACTTGGGTTACCATTGGATTTTTAGTGATTCCACATCATATATCAACAAAAATTGGTGCTTCAATTTTATTAGGATTATTTATTTATGTAACGATTCATCATGGTTTCTTCTATATGCTAGACTACAGCTTTTATGTAGCTATCATTGGTGTTTTATTGGTAGGTAATACAAAGCTGGAGAAGGTGGGGTTCCCATTTCTCTATTTAGGGACAGGATTATCGCTAAGCTGGGTAGCTGTAGAAAAATGGGTTTATCCAGGTATGGCTTTAGATATTGTGACAAACCATCATGTACCAACATTTGGCTTTGAACCAAGTTTATTTGTTGTGATGGCGGCATTTATCGAATTTATAGTTGGTTATTTGTTAGTTGTCGGTATATTAAATCGTGTGTTAGGTTTTGTGGTAACAGGCATTTTTATTTCAACCACGATGCTCTTTGGAATGACAGAAGTCATCGGTCATTTTATGATTCACATTGTTTTAATTATCTTCATTATTGAGGGTGTATCATTCTATAATCCACCAATAAAAATGCATAAAACAAAAACAGATCAGTTTATCTTTGTGTTTTTAAATTTCATATTTGTTCTTTCGACCTTTTTATTGATTTACTACCGTTTTGCTTAAGAACATTCAAATTAGAAGTAAGTATCGGTTTCTGGAAAGGTCCGAAGAGTTCTTTTTCATGAAGTTCCGGTACCTGGTGCCAAGAAGGATCTTGTTTCATGGGTGTTTTATAAGCTATAAAAAATGAGAGCAATCAAAATTGACTGCTCTCATTTTTTAAATAATTAGGTGAATTATTGATGTATTATTACAAAAATACAGCCAACGGTTTCAGACTGAAATAATCCAAGTCTTGTATAAAGTATTGATACTTTAATAGTTTCGTGTTAATAACACACCTAAACCAGATCAATTTATACTCAGACTCGGATCCTCCGACCACTTAATTAAATAAGTGTATACTGCCACACTAAAAGCATTATAGCCTTCTGCCGTTAAATGGATGCCGTCCTCACTAATTAAATTAATCGAGTCACCGGCTTTTTTTATTGCCGATCTAACATCAATTTTAGGTACCGCTAACTCATCTGCCAATTTATTTAAATGGTAGTTATACATTCCATGCCAGTGTTGAATACCCCCTAATTTACCGATCCAGTTTCCAATTGAAGGGCTATATTTGTTGGAAATAGTCTGATAATATCTGACCGGGTCTAATGGTGGTAGGGTAGCTATGATTGGTGTAATACCACTAGCTCGCATTTTTTTAACAATTTCACTGATATTCGCTAAATAACGATTTAGAGAAACAATTGCTTGATGTTCCTCCTTGGGTTTTTCGAGAATTTCATTCCAGTTAAAATTGCAGTCGTTTCCGCCAACTTCAATAATCGCATAATCAGGATGTTCATTAATCACATCTTTTTCTAGTCTAGACAACATTAAATCAGAGTTATCATTAAAAACTCCTTTGTTAATAACGGTAACATCATTTTCTTCTTGTTGATTAAATAACTCTTGCAAGAAAGCTGGATAGTTTTCCTTCAGTATTCGCAATCTCCCTTTTACTACGGAGACTCCACGTGTTAAACTATCGCCAAAACAAATAATTTTCATTTATATCACCATTCTTAGACAGATTTTCTTTTAATAGTACACCTCTATATAAAAATTAATAATTACATTCGTCATCTTTTTGATAAAAATTAATATAGATGGGGACAGATTCTTTGTTCCACATAGGCAACAAAACCATTGTAGATGCCAATTTTCCTTAATAATAAAGGATGAAAAAATCATAAAATTATGTAAATTGATAAAGTATTGATATTTAAATGACTTTATTGCTATTCTAGTACAGTCGAAGTTTTTTAAGTCAGAGGAGTAGTGTCATGAGGTTATCAGCAAAACAGATTATTTTCGTTAGTTTAATGTTATTTTCAATGTTTTTTGGAGCAGGGAACCTGATTTTCCCACCTTTTCTTGGACAAGAAGCGGGTGAACATTTATGGTTATCGATTGTAGGCTTTATTTTATCTGCAGCTGGTCTGCCAATTTTGGGGGTTGTAGCTGTTGCTAAAGCAGGTAGTTTTCACACACTAAATTCAAGAGTACATCCATTATTTGCACTAATCTTTCCATTTATTATTTATATTGCAATTGGTCCAGGACTCGCCATTCCGCGTGCCGGAAGTCTTGCTTTTGAAATGGGTGCTGCTCCTTTCCTACCAGAAAACATGGCAGTGAGCCCCATGGCTTTATTTATTTATAGCATCATCTTTTTTGGATTGGTCTTATGGTTAAGTATGTTTCCTTCAAAGCTAGTAGATCTATTCGGAAAATTGCTGACACCGATACTTTTAGCATTGATACTGATAATTTTTATAAAAAGTTTATTGGTGCCAATGGGTACGTTTGAAACACCAAAAGGAAACTATGAACCTAATCCTGTCTTCCAGGGGTTTTTAGATGGCTATTTAACAATGGATGCTCTTGGAGCACTTGTATTTGGTATTGTCATTTCAAACACGTTGGCGTCACTTGGCATTGTCGATCGTAAAAAACAATCATTATATATGGTTTACGTGGGTGTTGGCGCAGGTTTGTTGCTGATGGTCATGTATCTTATTTTAGGATATTTGGGTGCATCTAGCTTCGGCGAATCTGAAAATGGAGCGCAGATTTTATCAAATATGATGACCCATTTGTTTGGACAGAGTGGAACACTTTTATTAGGGTTAGTATTTACACTTGCTTGTTTTTGCGTGTCGATCGGATTAGTCACTTCGTGTGCCCAATTTTTTGCAAGCGTAATTTCACGTATAAATTATAAAATGTGGGTAATTATTTTATGTACTCTAAGCACTGCGATAACAAACTTAGGGTTAACGCAAATCCTTACAATTTCAGTGCCAATTCTCGGAATGATTTACCCGATTGCCATTGTTTTGATCATCTTAGCCTTATGCGACGATTTAATAAAAGGGAATTCATATATTTACTCTTCAATCATTGGTTTTGTTGGATTCTTCAGTATTCTTGATATGATTAACAAGACATTTCTTACTAGTGGATGGAACAATGCCTTAACAAACTTACCATTTTATACACAAGGAATGGGGTGGATCCTTCCTGCGGTAATTGGCGGAGGTGTGGGATACGTAATTAGTAAGAGAAATGAAGTTCTAGCACCCCCTAAAACAAATTCATAAACAAAAAAGCAACATTGTCGAATTCGATAATGTTGCTTTTTTTTCACGTTTATTTAACCATCTAGTCATCAAATTATTAGTTATTTATATGATTAAAAATGGAAGAATCCTCCCCTTAATCTATTTTTTATACTCCTCTAAAAGTGCATTTGATGTTCATAGGTTTCCATGCTCATCGCCACAAAACCGCCGGGGCAGATTATTCAAAATTGATAGAATATTGTCAAATAAAATTAACAAAGACATTAAAATTTCCTTCTTATACCATGGTATAATTTTCCTATAAAAGGGGGTATGTAGTGAACCTGAAGCTAAAATGGAAGAGGAATTTTGGTTTTTTAAGAAGGCTAAACAGAGGTTTGGCAAATTAAAGATTCAGAAGTATGAAAATTTGTAAACATACTATTCATTTTACAGGATTTCACTATTTATGTTCTCTAGTATAATTTCTTAAATTAATTTTTGCATAAACTTGAGCCTTAGTTATGTCGTAAAAGTTTGTACACGGAGGAACTAAAAAAATGGATGCAATAAAAGAGTATGAGGATTTAGTGAAAACAATATCTAAATCGGTTCCCAATCTAGTCTTTGAACAATTGCAAACAAAAGAAGAAGGTTTAACGACAGAAGAAGCAACAAAAAGGTTAGTGAAGTACGGTAAAAATACGATTAAAGAGAAAAAAGGAAAACCTCTCTATTTACAATTTTTAGCCAACTTTACTAGTATGATGGCTATTCTTTTATGGGTTAGTGGCGCCATTGCTTTTGTTGCTCATATGCCAGAACTGGGTATTGCCGTGTGGTGTGTCAATATTATTAATGGGGTATTTAGTTTTATTCAAGAATATCGTGCCGGTAAAGCAACGGAAGCATTAAGAGGAATGCTCTCTTCCTATGCACGTGTCATTCGGGATAGAAAGGATGTACAAATTCTAACAGATGAACTTGTTCCAGGGGATGTTATGTTGGTTGAAGAAGGCGATAAGATTTCCGCAGATGCACGCCTTGTAAAGTCAAGTGATTTACAGATAAATCAATCTGCTCTTACGGGTGAATCAAATCCCGTTCGGAAATTTTCGGATGCCATTCATCGAGATGATTTAACAAGCTTTGAAACTTCTAATCTAATTTTTACAGGGAGTACAGTTTCCGGTGGTTCTGGTCAAGCCGTTGTTATCAAAACCGGTATGGATACCGAATTTGGAAAAATTGCCAGTTTAACCCAAAATGTCACGAAAGAATCAAGCCCTCTTCAAAAAGAACTGAATCGGTTGACGAAACAAATTTCATTCATTGCGTTAGCATTCGGTGTGCTATTTTTTTTATTAGCTGTTTTCTTAGTAAAAAACCCAATTGCGGATTCCTTTATTTTCGCTCTAGGGATGATTGTTGCTTTTATTCCGGAAGGTTTATCTCCAACGGTTACACTTGCATTAGCGCAGGGCGTACAACGGATGGCAAAGAAAAATGCCCTTGTTAAAAATCTTTCTTCGGTGGAGACACTGGGTTGCACTTCCGTTATTTGTACAGACAAAACTGGGACTTTAACACAAAACGAAATGACCGTGAACCATATATGGTTGCCAGATAGAGAATTAGAAGTTACTGGTACTGGGTTTGTACCAGAAGGTGAAATTTTGGATAATGGTCAAGCCATATCAGTGGAATCCAACTCAGTATTAAAATTAATTCTAACAGCTGCAAGCCTTTGTAGTAATGCAAGAGTTGTTGCACCAAATGAAGAAAATACACGTTATACCATTCTGGGAGACCCTACGGAGGCTTGTTTAGGAGTTGTCGCTGAAAAAGCAGGTATAAGTGTTGAAAATTTACAAAAAGAACTGCCGCGAATTCGTGAATTACATTTTGATTCTAGAAGAAAAAGAATGACAACCATTAATCAATTAAGTCAATCAGTTAATGGAAAAAATCGAGTAGCCTATACAAAGGGTGCTCCAAAAGAATTAATTGATTTATGTGATACTGTATTCATTAATGGAACAGTCTTACCATTAACTGATGCTTTAAAAATAAGTTCGATGGCAGCTAATGATGATTATGCACGTTCAGGTTTACGAGTTTTAGCTATAGCTGTCCGATATATAGGCAAAGATGATAAAGATATTCCAGCAAATTTAAGTGCCTATACACCAGAGAATATCGAACAAAAGATGACATTTATTGGTTTAGTTGTCATGGCTGATCCCCCTCGGCCGGAAGTTGCCGATGCTGTGGCACAAGCCCATAAAGCTGGGATTCGGATTGTCATGATTACTGGTGATTACGGGTTGACTGCCGAAAGTATTGCAAAAAGAATCGGCATTGTTGAAGGCGATCATCCTCGCGTGATATCTGGTATTGAATTGGAGAAGATGCCTGATGATGAGTTAAAGATTGCCCTAAAGGGAGAGGTCATTTTTGCCCGTGTGGCTCCTGAGCAAAAATATCGAGTGGTGGATAATTTGCAAAAAATGGGAGAAATTGTAGCCGTAACCGGTGATGGTGTCAATGATGCACCAGCTTTAAAGAAAGCAGACATTGGTGTCGCTATGGGGATATCAGGTACGGATGTTGCAAAAGAAGCAGCCGATATGATATTAACCGATGATAATTTTGCTTCGATTGTTCATGCAGTTGAACAAGGCCGTGCGGTATATAACAATATTCGCAAATTCTTACTCTATATTTTAAATAGTAATATGCCTGAAGCTGTCCCATCGGCATTTTTCTTAGTTTCAAAAGGGGCTATACC
>JAIMAD010000261.1 GCA_023512145.1 Bacillus sp. (in: firmicutes)
GACTTCCTTTGGTGGGAATATTTATATCCTAAAATCTAAGGGTAAAAATGGTCTTATGCTTAATGGCTCCGTTGGAAAAGGCTTTGGATATGGAGCTCAAAAAGGTCTACTGATCGCACAAGGAAATGCTGATGCCCGAGCAGGAATACGGCTTTCTGGTGCAGATATAATCATCGGTGGTGCTGTGAAAGATCCGCTTCCAGAAAAAGAAGCAGGGAATCTCGGTGTGAATGCAAACATCAAAGGATTTGCCTTTGAATATATGACAAACGGTCGTGGTTTAGTTATGGGAGATCCGGGCCCTTGGATTTGTGCCGGGATGACCGGAGGGGTGGTTTATATACGCCATCAGCCGGAAATTGGCCTAACAAAAGAAGCCATTAAAAGAAGAATCGCGATAGGAGCCAAGGTGTCTATCACTGAATTAACCAATAACGGCAAACAGGATATCCATGAGCTCTTAAGTAAATACAGTACTATCCTTGAACAGAATGGTCAGGTTGAAGAAGCAAACAAGCTTCGTATTCTTTTAACCACCCCAGAAAATCATTTTGTACAGATCCTTCCTGTCAGAGAACAGGCAGATCCATCTGTCTCAACAGAGTGATATAAGTATAATGTATTTAAACGTCCGCTTTTTAAGCGGACGTTTTTTCCTATCAGACTTTTCTGTACTATTCATGAATTAAAAGCAAATGATTTCACTTGATAATATGGTTTAATACATGTATACTAATCTATTGCTAATTAGAAAAGTGAAATCGACTATAAATGCCCCCTGGTTGTTTGCGCTAGACTTCTAAGAAAATTCAAAAACATAGTACTTATATTTGAAAGGAATTTATTCAAAATGAAGTTAGGTGCCCGCATCTTAAAAACGGGAATTGCGATTGTTTTATCCCTTTACATCGGTCAGTTATTAGATTCACCCGCCCCAGTATTTGCTGGTATCGCTGCAATATTTGCGATTCAACCAACCATTTATCGGTCATATTTATCGATAATTGAACAGGTTCAAGGAAATATCATTGGCGCTTTGATTGCTGTCATTTCTGTACTCCTCATTGGAAATCATTTAATTGTTATTGGGTTAGCTGCAATCATTGTCATTATTATTAATCTTAAGCTTAAATTAGAGAAAACCATTGGACTTTCGCTCGTAACCTTAATTTCAATTATGGAAACACAGAGTGGGAATTTTATTCAGTTTGCTGGAATCCGTTTCTCAACCATCATGATTGGAATATTTTCGGCATTTATAGTCAATCTCGTCTTTATGCCACCAAAGTATGAAAATAAGCTTTATGTTAAAATAGCTAACACGACGGAAGAAATTATTAAGTGGATTCGATTAAGCACACGTCATGATTTTGATAATTACCTCCTCAAAACTGATATTAAGAAATTACAAGAAAACATCCAAACTATAGATCAGTTTTATTCAATGTACCAGGAAGAACGAAGTTATTTCAAAAAAAATCATCCGGAAAAATCGAGAAAACTTGTTATTTACCGGCATTTGAACTTGACCGCAAAAAAAGCACTTGATACTCTAAAAAGACTACATCATTTTGAAAATGAACTAAATTTACTTCCTGACACTATTATGCAATCGATACAAGAACAGGTAGATAGCCTTATTTATCATCATGAACAGGTATTGCTCAGATTCATAGGAAAAATCCCAACTCCTTCTTCACACCATGAGGAGAATGTTTGCTTAAATAAAAGAGAATTATTCGACTTCTTTTTAGCTTATCAAAAAGAATATAGTGGTCAAGATAATCAGCATCTATATCATACAATGCAAATTGTCGCCTCGATTATTGACTATGGTGAACAGGTAGAGCATCTCGATACATTGATTACTTCATTTCATTCCTATCATCAAAATCAAGTAACGATTGAGGATGAAAACTATGAATGAGAAAAGTGCAATAGCCTGGAGTTAGACTATTCATATAGTTAATTTGAATTGAACTACCCCCACTTAAATTCTAACGAAATTTTGTGGAAGGAGTCTTCTCTCCTAAAATGATAAATCTTGGCACTATAGGAAAAACCGAAGCAGATTATACCGCTTCGGTTTCTTCTTTACGTTCAAGCTGTTGTACTTGAAATAATTTATAATAATTTCCTTGTTTCTTCATTAGTTCGTCGTGTGTACCCACTTCTTTGATTTGGCCGTGTTCTATCAGGATAATGCGATTCGCATGTGTAATTGTCGATAACCGGTGGGCAACAATAAAGGTAGTCCTGTCCTTTGCTAACACTTCAAATGATTCTTGAATTAAATGCTCACTTTCTAAATCCAGTGCCGATGTTGCCTCATCTAGAATTAAAATTGGTGGATTTTTCAAAAATACGCGGGCAATCGCTACCCGTTGTTTTTGGCCTCCAGAAAGCTTAACACCCCGTTCACCGACCTTGGTGTCGTAACCCTCTGAAAGGTTTAAGATAAACTCATCGGCATTTGCCGCTTTGGCCGCCTCATATACCTCTTCATCGGAGGCACCTGGCTTACCTAGTAAAATATTATCCTTTACCGATTCACTAAATAGAATATTGTCCTGAAAAACGACACCAATTTTGTCTCTTAAGGTTTGAACCTTAAACTGGCGGATATCTACCCCATCTAAAGTTATTCTTCCTTTTGTCACATCGTAAAAGCGCGGAATCAGACTTACAAGCGTAGATTTTCCACCACCGCTCATTCCTACAAAGGCAATTGTTTCTCCCCTCGTTACTTGTAAGTTAATGTCATGCAGAATCATTTTTTCTTTTTCATCATAGGTAAACTGAACATTTTCAAAAGCAATATTGCCTTTCACAACGTTGCACACTCGTGCATCAGGCGCATCAACTATATCATACTTCTCGTCCAAAAATTCAAAGACCCGATCCATCGATGCAAATGATTGCGTGATCGTCGTGGAAGAATTAACCAATCTTCTTAATGGATTGTAAAGCTTTTCAACATACGCAAAAAACGCAACCATTGTCCCAAGTGATAGTTCTTGCTGAATGACGAGATAGGCAGAATAGCCGATGACGATTAACGGTGCTATATCCGTAATTGTATTAACCGCTGAAAATGCCTTCGCGTTCCAACTTGTATGCTTTAAGGCTTTATTTAAGAAATTTTTATTTTGCTTATCAAATTGCCCTTGTTCATACTCTTCAATGGCAAAACTCTTAATGACAGGCATTCCTTGCACACGCTCATGTAAATAGCTTTGGACCTCGGCTAACGCTTGTGAGCGCTCTCTTGTCAACTTACGCAAATTACCGAAGAAGTATTTAATTGAAAAGGCGTATAGAGGAAATAGCAAAACCGATACAATCGTCAGCTTAGTATTCAAAGTTAACATAATAATAATAGCAATTATGATTGTGGCAATATCAAGCCAAAGGTTCATTAACCCTGAAATAACAAATGACTTGGTTTGCTCAACATCATTAATAACTCGTGAAATAATATCTCCTGCACGGGTATTTGAAAAATACTTAAAGCTTAGCTTTTGGATATGTGTATACATTGTATCTCGAATATCATAAAGAATTTTACTGGAGGTCCACTGGGCAAAATATTGACGATAATATTCGATTGGCGGTCTTAAGACGACAAAAACAACAATCATCACGCCCATAATGAGCATTAGCTTATCAATCTTCTCATCGTGTGACATGGTAGAACTTCCAACTATGTCATCGACAATATATTTAATAAGCATTGGAATTATAAGCGGGATAGAGAATTTAATAACACCGATAATGATGGTTCCAATAATTTGGAACCGATACGGTTTAACAAAATGAAGATACCTACGGATACTACTCAAGCTGCCCCCCCCCTTTCTTCTTATGTTTTTGTAAAACAAACGAAAACCTGTTGACCACATCAACAGGTTCCAAGAAAAGCCCAAGAGCCATGGGTAGTGGCATGTGACATCGAGCCTCAAGTTGCTAGCACTAGACAATTCTCAAAGTCAAAAGTTTATATCTTCTCTTAAAAATGAGAAAACCCCATCCTAACGTCTGTATGTTAAATACCGTTCATACCAAATATCAATAAAATCTGGTGCAAATGGTCCTTTCCGCTGGCGAATCCATTGAATCAGGTTTTCTACGTTTCTCTTTAGGATTTGATCAATTGGACCTGGATAATTCATTTCACGGCGATGGCGTTCATACTCATCCTCGTCTAGTAAATTAAAAGTCATATCAGGAAACACCTTTATATCAAGATCATAATCAATATACTTTAGTGCTTCCCCATCATAAATAAATGGTGAACTGATATTACAGTAATAATAGATGCCATCCTCTCGAATCATACCAATTACATTAAACCAGTATTGAGAATGGAAGAAACAAATGGCAGGTTCTCTCGTTAACCACGTTCTACCATCTGATTCTGTCACCAGTGTTCGGTCATTCCCACCAATTACCAAATTTTGGGTCCCTTTTAATACAGTCGTTTCTTCCCAGATACGATGGATGTGCCCATTATGCTTGTAACTATGTATTTGCATTGGTCCACCTTCGATGGGTACGCCCATGTTTCTCCCCTACCTTCATTCTTGAACGCTTTGTAACCGATTCCTAACCATAAATAAAGAAATATCGACAAAAGGCAACAAAGTACAATTCCTATTTTCTACTATTATAACGGTTGAGAATAGAATTTAAAACAAAAGAGCCATATTTAGATGGCTCTTTGTAAGAATTTACGTAATTTTTTTTTAAACATTGCCTTTTCACTACAAAGAAGTGGATAAAATCATTTCTTGATAGGAATTAATTACCTTTTCTGTCTGTCTTTCAAAAATTAACTGAATCTCTTTTAACTCTTTTCTCATCAGTTGAATATCAGTTTGAATACTTTCAAGATCTGTGGCTTCCTGTAAAGTCTGTAGTTCTCCTTCCATCTGTTGACAACGTTCAATTTCTGCTTGAAGGTGCAGTAATTTTTCCATAGTCACCATCTGTTCGGAAACTAATCGGTTAAAATTAACCATTTCCCTCACCGCCTTATTTTTAGGCTAATCGAAATTTATTTATAAAATTCCGATTCTTAAGTGCGACTACTCTTACTCTTCGCACTTGGGCTCACATTGAAGTGAGTTTTCTATATACCTACTATGTATTCTCGTAAAATTACCATTCTCCTTTGAAAACTTCTGTAGATTTAACGAAAGTTTTGTCGAATAAAAAAGAAGGCACTCTAAGTAATTCAAGAGTACCTTCTACTTAAGTATTTATTAGCTTTGACCAGATTGGCCAGAGTTTTGATTTTTACGAGCTTCTGCAGCTTGGTTTTGTTTTCTAACTTCTTGCGCATTTGTTTGGCTTGCAAATTCAGTTCCAAATTGACCTTGGGATCCTTGGGAACCTTGACCTTGAGCTGATTGTGCGTTTTGTTGTCTTACTTCTTGTGCATTTGTTTCGCTTGCAAATTCAGTTCCAAATTGACCTTGGGAACCTTGACCTTGGCCAGATTGTGCGTTTTGTTGTCTTACTTCCTGGATGTTCGTACCAGCAGAAGTTTTGTTTGGTTGTTGATTGAATTTCGCCATGATTTTTTCACCTCCACGAATATAATGTATCCAACCAACCCGCTGATTATCCAAAAGAAATGATAATTTTATTATTTAAACAAGTAAGGAAATTCCACCGTCAATAATAATTGTTTGCCCCCTAATCATGATGGAATCCTCTGATAATAGAAACATTATGCAATTGACCAAATCAACAATTTCAACCATTCTTCCTGCAGGTGTTTTGGCCTTTGCCTCTTGGAGAAGCTCTTCACGATTTGGAAAATGCTTTAACGCCTCTGTATCCACAGCACCGCCAGAGATAGCATTAACAACAATATTCATTGGTGCTAACTCTACTGCTAAATATCTGGTTAGAGCCTCTAGAGCCGCTTTGGAGACTCCAACGGCCGTATAGTTTTCCAAATAACGAATCGACCCCAGGGAACTAATGCTGACAATTTTTCCTCCACCATTTATTTCCATTAATTTTGCTGCTTCTTGGGCACAAAATAAAAGAGCTTTGCTGTTTATGTTTATTGTCCAATCCCAATGCGTTTCTTCAAGTTCCATGGCTGGGCGAAGAACTCCTGAGGCTGCATTGTTTACAAATACGTCCAAGCGGCCAAATTCTGCTTCAATTTGCTTAAACATATCTTTTATTTTTGTAACATCACCAACATTGGCCTTAACTACTAACACTTTTCTTCCTAATGCCTCTATTTGCTTTGCAGTCTCAAGCGCCGATTGTTTACTTCGCGCATAATTAATGACGATATTATATCCCGCTGCGGCCAATCGAAGGGCAGTTGCCTTGCCGATTCCCCTGCTGCTTCCTGTAATTAGTGCTACTTTTTGTGTCATATCCTTTTCCCCTCTATTTTCGAATAATAGTATCATTTTAGCTTTTCTATGAATAGAAGACAATTAATATACAAAATACTAAGGAAAAAATTAAATGAAAAGGAGGGAGAACTATGTATGGAGGACGGGATATGACTGTACTTTCAATGATGGCTAAATCAAAATGGAAAGGCACTGAGCTGGCATTTTTCCATCATTCGTTACAACAAATAACACCCTATTTAAATAG
>JAIMAD010000262.1 GCA_023512145.1 Bacillus sp. (in: firmicutes)
ATCATGGGTAGCTGTAACACCCATAGAAATTTAGCTTCAAAGCTATCTCGCTCTACCTTTGCTCGTGTGCTAGTCCCTGAATATCGCTTAGCACCTGAAAATCCTTATCCAGCCGCCATTGAAGACGCTGTTGCTGTCTATCGCTCGTTACTTACCTCAGGTATTAATCCTGATAAAATTGTCATTGGTGGGGATTCGGCTGGAGCTGGTCTAACAATGGCTACACTTTTAACCTTAAAAGATGCTGGTGATTCTTTACCGGCCTTGACTGTACTCATATCCCCTTGGACCGACATGGAAGGAACAGGAGAATCCATGGAAACACGAGCAGAAGTCGACCCATGGTTAACACCGGAAGCAAGTCGTGCTACACCCGTTTTGTATATCCGGAACCTGGATCTCCGTCATCCACTCGTCTCGCCGATTTATGCTGATTTGGCAGAACTTCCGACCATGTTAGTTCATGTCGGAAATGATGAAATTCTCTTAAGCGATTCTGCCCGCCTTGTCGACCGTGCTCGTGCAGCAGGTGTAGAAGTAACCTTTAAAGTTTGGGATGATATGTGGCATGTATTCCAAACGTTTCAAATACCAGAAGCCCAACAATCAATCGATGAAATAGGAGAATTTGTCATTAAGCATTTAGGGTAGACATAAAGGTCAAAGGGTCAAAGTAAACCTTCTTTTTTCTAAAATACACCCCTTAAAGTAAGTGTCGCTGCCCGATTAGGGCTTTTCGACTACTACTTTAAGGGGTGTTGTTCTTTTCTTATTCAAAAATGCAGATTGATTTAATGCCTATCTATCGTGCCACTAATTCCAAAAATGATTACTTTTGTCTTCTCGCTGCCGAACCCCCTCCACCAATACTCATCGTTGTGCCGAGGACAAACCCAAAATTATACCAAACACCGCTATTATTAACTTCATAGATTGTGACATTATCTGAAAATAAAGAGTAGATGAAAGAAAAAATGAGGATTACTCCATGCCACAATCCCCACCAAAATCCAGCTAAATTTTGCGGATTGAAAGTTCCATCGCCTGGTACGCAACCTGTCAATAAAACACCCATTACGAGTACAACCATTCCTAAAAATAAATATTTCATGAGCTACCACCTTTCGTTTATGAGTGTCGTCTGTTAAGAACATAGATTTACTAATCATCTAAATTGAAGTTAGTTTTTAATTCTCCATTTGTTAACAATAATCCTGCTATGTTTATAGCAAACAAGATCCATTTGCGAATTTATACTAAATTAAAGAACCTTGAATACGAAGAAGTTTTGACTATGAAACCTTAAATAATTTACATGGTAAGTACACTTGATATATAAAGAGGAAATTGTCTAAAGCATGAAGGAACCCTTGCAAGAAAGGGATTTTTACTAACTCTATCACATTCCTATCATCTAGCTAGCAATATATTAGGAATCTAATAGGATTATGCTAATTTCCAAAACCAGACAATTCATTCTTATTATTCCATCGATTCAAATGGAATTAGACAATTCTCCGTTTATTTTTAATATAACCTCAAACAAGTATCAAAAAAGGTGTTATAATTTTTGTTATCTTCATAGCTTTTATTTTTGACTTTTTGGAGGAATACAATGGATTCATACGCAGTAGTCTTGCCCACCCCAAGGACAAAAGGAATTATGTTGGTGCTGACTGCTGCGACCTCTTGGGGAGTTTCAGGGACAGTTGCCCAATATCTATTTCAGCAGCAAGGCTTTAGCACAAATTGGCTTGTTGTTAACCGACTGATTATTTCAGGAATTGGTTTATTATTGTTTTCTCATATTATTAGGAAACAAAATATTTGGAGTATTTGGAAAAACAAACGGGATATCTTTAGTCTAGTTATCTTTGGTGTAATAGGAATGTTAGGCGTTCAGTATACCTATTTTGCTGCTATCGAGCATGGAAATGCTGCTTCGGCAACAGTTTTGCAATATCTCGCTCCGGTTTTAATCACCTCTTATTTATGTTTACAGGCGAAGGCTTTGCCCGCCAAACATGAACTCATCGCGATTGTGTTTGCCCTGACTGGCACGTATCTACTTGTGACAAATGGATCCACTAAGACTCTTCCATTTCTGGATCAGCTTTTTTCTGGGGAATTCTATCCGCGTTTGCTCTTGCTTTCTATACACTCTATGCAAGCCGCTTGCTTTCTAAATGGGGATCATTAGTAACAGTGGGTTGGGGAATGCTGGTCGGGGGATTGGGTTTTAGTTTCATCCACCCTCCCTGGAAGTTTCAAGGACAATGGAACATCTCTTCCTTTTTGGCGGTTGTCTTTGTCGTTATTTTCGGTACATTACTGGCCTTCTATTGTTATATGGAAAGTTTGCGGTACATTACAGCATCTGAAGCGAGTCTTCTCGCATGCGTCGAACCATTATCTGCAGCATTTTTAGCTGTAGCTTGGCTTCATGTTTCTTTTGGTCCTTTTGAATGGATTGGTTCTTTTTTGATTATCGTCACCATTTTTATACTATCAGCCGTGAAACGATGATCATCTAAATCGCTTTTGGTGTGCCACCATATTGTCTGCTCCAGAAAAGATGGTCATCGACAAGTTTTTTTGAATTCTGTATACAGTTACTCATACAAATGGGTAAGAATATTTGTACTCAAAAAAATAAGCAGACCCTTTCGAAAAGGTCTGCTTTCATATTTATTCCCCTAAATCCACATTGTGGTACACTTGCACGACATCCTCTAAATCTTCAATTACATCAAGCATTCTTTCAAATTTAGCCTGTGCCTCTTCTGAAAGTGTAATGTCGTTTTGCGCAAGCATGGTTAGCTCTGCAACGGTAAATTCAGTAATTCCAACATTCTTGAATGCTTCTTGCGTAGCATGGAACTCTTCCGGCTCTGTATAAACAATGACCGCTTCATCTTCTTCTAAAATGTCACGTACTTCGACATCGGCCTCCATTAATAGTTCAAGTACATCATCTGCTGTTTTTCCCTCAATACCGATGACCGCGGTAGCGTCAAACATATAGGCTACAGAGCCAGTGACACCCATGTTTCCGCCGTTTTTACCAAAGGCTGCCCGAACAACGGATGCCGTGCGGTTCACGTTGTTTGTCAAGGCATTGACAATGACCATCGATCCATCTGGACCGAAGCCTTCATAACGAAGCTCTGTAAAGTGTTCTTCTGAACCACCTTTTGCTTTTTCAATCGCTCGATCAATAATGTGTTTTGGGACGCTGTACGTTTTTGCGCGCTCCAGGACGAATTTTAAGGCACCATTTGATACTGGATCGGGTTCACCCTGCCTTGCAGCTACATAAATTTCTCGACCAAACTTTGCATAAATACGACTCGTACTGGCATCCTTTGATGCTTTTTTTTCTTTAATATTATTCCATTTACGTCCCATAATGATCACTCTCTTTCCAGTTAAGATCTTGATAAAAATGACGATTGTTAAATAAGGAGGATTTATACAAATTTCCCATTGCTAAAGATATACAATTCATTCTCAGATAATATTATACCTTATTTGCACTATTTTTTAAGTGATTAATATACGAAAATAGTCAGGAATATTTTCAACCACCAATATAAAAAAATAATAGTAAAGTAACAGAAAATAGAGAGGTCGAAACAATTACGTTTCGACCTCTCTATTTGGAAAACAATTCCTTACACAAGCATTTGAAAAAGGGTACTATCCTTATTAACTTCTCGATAGACAAACCCTTTCTCCTTGATCCGTTCAACAAGCGGGAAGTAGTCTTCTCTACCCTTCAATTCAATGCCCACTAAGGCAGGGCCCGTTTCTCGATTATTCTTTTTTGTATATTCAAAATGACTAATATCGTCATTTGGACCGAGAACATCGTCTAAAAACTCACGTAAGGCACCTGGACGCTGTGGAAACTGAACAATAAAATAATGCTGCAAGCCTTCATAGATCTTTGAACGCTCTTTAATTTCCTGCATTCTACCAATATCATTGTTGCCACCACTGACGATACAGACGACCGTTTTCCCCTTAATTTCATCTGCATATGAATCCAAGGCTGCAACGGACAAGGCCCCTGTCGGTTCAACTACGATAGCATTTTCATTGTATAAGGCTAAGAGTGTAGTACAAACTTTTCCTTCTGGCACAACAATAATATCGTTAACAATTTCCTTACAAATATTAAAAGTCAGTGTGCCAACCGTTTTAACTGCAGCGCCATCCACAAATGAATCAATTTCCTTTAGTGTTGTCACTTTTCCTTTTAAAATTGATTCCTTCATTCCAGGTGCACCTTGCGGCTCAACACCTATTAACAATGTTTGTGGCGAAAAGTGTTTTAAGTATGTGCCAACCCCTGAAAGAAGCCCGCCACCACCAATTGCTGCAAATAAATAATCGATTTTTTCAGGACAATCATTGAGAAGCTCAACCGCCACCGTCCCTTGCCCGGCGATCACTTCAAGATCATCAAAAGGGTGGATAAATGTCCGCTGTTCTTCTTCGCTGCATGCCCTTGCTTTTTCATAGGCATCGTCAAAGGTATCACCCACTAAGACGATCTCTACATTTTCTTTGCCCCAAAACTTAACTTGATTCACCTTTTGCTTCGGTGTAGTACTCGGCATAAAGATTTTTCCGTTGATGTTTAAATGATGGCAGGAGTAAGCAACACCTTGTGCATGATTGCCAGCACTCGCACAGATAATCCCATTCTTTAGCTCAGCCTCTGTTAGTTTTTTAATCCTATTATAAGCACCACGAATTTTAAACGAACGAACACTTTGCAAATCCTCCCGTTTCAAGTAAATATGACAGCCATATCGTTCGGATAACAAGTGATTGTATTGCAGGGGAGTTGGAGAAATGACCTCTTTAATAGTATGGCTAGCAATGATTATATCCTCCACACTTAACGTTTTCTTATCGACCTGTTGATTCATTTTTCCATTTCCCCCTCTTTGGATTCAACGTTAACCTACAAAAAAACTACTAAAATTTTTTAAAAAATTATTGTTGATCTTCATGGCATGTATATGCCCTTGATGAGTTTTTTAAACACAAAAAAACCCTTCCCTAATGGAATAGGGACGAGTTTACTCGCGATACCACCCTACTTCCGCAACTTAATTTCGTTGCGGCTCTCGTTCAACGTACAAATTGTACGTGATCCAATGTAACGGTGGACATTCCGGTATAGCTTACATATACTGCTGGGCTATACATCTCAGAGATGATCTTCAGATAAGTACTGTCATCGACTCCCAGCAATCGTCGACTCTCTGTGGCACAAGTACCTACCCTACTCTTCTCATCATAGATTCATGTTAAATTATAAAAATAAGGGTAACACGAGAAAAGGATAACGTCAATATTTTTTGATTATTTACACTATTTAGTTAATTATAAAGCGCTTTCACTATTTTTTTGGTGATACCTGCACTAGGAATGGTATAATTTAGGAATACAGTCTAGAAAATTCTGACTTTTTAAAGGAGAGATTGACGTGATTATTCCCTACAATGGTGTTTTCCCTTCCATTGATGAAACGGTATTTGTTGCACCTGGTGTCTATTTGATTGGTGATGTTCAGATTGGAAAAGAATCAACGGTGTGGTTTAATGCCGTATTACGCGGTGATGATGGACCGATAATAGTCGGTGAACGATGCAGTATCCAGGATAACTCCACCATTCATTTATTTGAAGGAAACCCTGTTGTGATTGAAGACGATGTGACTGTCGGCCATAATGTGATTTTACACGGCTGTAAAATCGGCAGGAGGTCCATTATCGGCATGGGCTCGACACTATTGGACAATGTTGAAGTTGGCGAAGAATGTATCATTGGTGCCAACACCCTGCTTGCAGGTGGCATTAAAATCCCACCCCGCTCTCTCGTTTTAGGTTCTCCTGGGAAAGTTGTCCGGGAATTGAATGAAAAAGACTTACAAATGTTGAAAATGTCCAGCGCTCACTATGTTCAGAAAGGGAAGGAATTTAGGGAAATTCTAAAATAGTATTATTAATTACTTTTTTTTAAAAAAATACCTACTCTTAATTTAATCGGGTTATACTTTACTTTCTGATAGTAACAAATTTAGAAAAGTTAGAGAAAGGATTATTGCTATGAACAAAACTGAAATACAAGCATTAATATCAAACCTTGGACTAGTTTCACACCCGGAAGGCGGATACTTCAAAAGTACATATGAATCAAAGGAACGAATTTCCGACAAAGAGGTAAGTATGAATTTTGAAGGTCAGCGAAAGCTCTATACAAGTATATATTTTCTGTTAACTTCAGACGTAGTATCCCATTTTCATCGATTAAAATCGGATGAATTATGGTATTTTCATGCTGGTAGTCCGTTAACGATCCATGTCATTCATGAAAATGGAGAATATGAGGAAATAAAATTAGGAATGACTATCGAAAAGGGAGAATGTCCACAAGCCTTAGTCCCTAAAAACGCTATCTTTGGATCGTCTGTGATGGAAAAAGACACCTACTCTTTAGTTGGTTGTATGGTATCTCCAGGCTTTGAATTTGAGGACTTTGAATTGTTCACACAGGATGAGCT
>JAIMAD010000263.1 GCA_023512145.1 Bacillus sp. (in: firmicutes)
GCCTTACAAATTGGGGGCGCATTTTCCTATACAAATTTTAGCATTATTACCGCAAAAACGCTGTACATCAATAAAAAAAGAGTGACAAATTCATAACAATTTGTCACTCATTTTAAGATACATTTTAAACGTTTGTGATGGGTAACAGAACACGTTAAGCAGCTACTGTCTTTTTTTGTGGCAAGGTCTCTTTGCAACTTCCCAGGTACAGTTAAAAATCAATTCACACAGCCACAACCATTCTTTGGTTGATTCTTGTGAGATTTCAAAATACAATAGGTTTTTGGCAAATAATTGACCATTGAAGGGGAATCATTATCCATTCTCGAATAAATAGTGTGATGCTTAAAATAGGTTAGTGTGGAGGAGTTATATGGGCTATATTGAGGATTTGCGAAAAATAATTGGAACCCAACCACTCATTTTGGTTGGGGCTGCAGTGATTGTAATGGATAAAGATGGGAAAATCCTTTTGCAACAGAGACCAGAGGGGGTCTGGGGTCTTCCAGGAGGCCTATTAGAATTAAAAGAGTCTGCGCAGGACGCAGGAAAAAGAGAAGTTTGGGAAGAAACAGGAGTTGAAATTGACCAGCTTCAGTTAGTAGATGTTTTCTCAGGTGAGCAGTATTTTCGAAAACTGCCAAATGGGGATGAATTCTATCCAGTCACCATTGTCTATATATCAAAAGATATTAAAAGCAGTTCCATCAAAATTGATGGGATAGAAACGATTGATGCCGGATTCTTTGACATGCAAGAATTACCTGAGGATACAAGTCCTTTAATTAGAAAGGTAATCGAACAAAATCCTGACTTGCTTGGATAGAAATTCTATTTAAAGAAAATGCATCTGAATTCCAAGAAATGGACCCTATTAAAAGGAGAGAAAGTAAGGGTATTTATTGAAGATGTTGATGGTAAGTATTGTGCAACGGGGACTCAGGTACAAAAACCAGAACAGTAAAAATAGAAAAGCCGTTTTTCCTTCATTAGTAGGAAAAATCGATTTTTTTTTGAAATTCATATGACTAAAAAATTATATTCTTACCCTACCTGTCCAATCTAAGATCCCAATACAGGTCATCTCTTAACAACAATAATTACTCCCACAAGTTCAGCTAACACCTTTCCGAATGGGAAAGCAGTAATCGCTGCAAACAATCCTACACGTTCATTTTTCGCCCAACGTGTAAAGTCGGCTGTCATCGTGCCCGAATCTGCAAACGTAGCAAACACCAAAGTGACTGCAGCCCCAAATGACTTGACACCCACACCTGGATTTGCCTATAGGTCAGGGGATAGTTGAATAAAGAAAACAATGCCCTCCATAAAAATATTTACAATTGCTATTTAAAGTAAAAAAATCCGACTCAACTAATGAGCCGAATTTCTTAAGTCTTCTTTAATTCTAACCTTCGCGCAACTAGTGACAAAGCAAAATTAACGATAAAGTACATCAACGAAACAATTACAAAAACAGGTATCACATATGATCCATTTTGCGCGTATATAATTTGTCCGTTGTGCAATAAATCCGGCAACGCGATGACGACAGCTAACGATGTATCTTTAAGCAGAGAAATAAATTGACTAACAATAGGAGGAACCATTCTTCTCAGGGCTTGTGGCATGATGATATAGCGTAATGTCTGGATGTAATTCAGACCAGTCGCACGTCCTGCTTCAACCTGTCCTTTTTCGATGGAGTTTAAACCGCTTCGGATTATTTCTGATAGCATGGCAGATTCAAAAACCGTCAATGCTGCGATGACTGCTGACGTTATTTCCATTTCGATTCCGATTTCTGGTAATGCAAAATAGGTGAAGAAAATGATTAGCAGCAAAGGTATGTTACGAATCGTCTCGACAATCACGGCAAGTAATTGAGAAATAACGGGAATCCTAGCATATCTAAGTGTTCCTATAAGACCGCCAACAATAAAGCTAAGCACAATTGAAATAGCAGCGACCTTAAGGGTGAGCCCAAATCCTTCTAGCAAAAATTTAATATTGTCTGGTGTATATACTTCAATGAACGGCGCTAGAAAATCCATCTATGCACCTCCTTAATTACTTCTAGCCATGCGTTTTTCTAAAAATCCTACGCCAAAACTTAAAGGTATAGTTAAAATTAAATAAAATAAGGCAACAAAAATATAGGTATCAAAGGTTACGTATGTCTTTGCAGAGATTAAATCGCCCTGATACATTAAATCACCACCTGCTACTACTGCTAACAATGATGAATTTTTAACTAAATTGATAAATTGGTTACCAAGAGGAGGAATAACGATTTTTATGGCCTGAGGGAGTATAACCGTAATCATTGCCTGGCCATAACTCAATCCTGTCGAGCGGGCAGCTTCCATTTGCCCTTTTGGAACAGACATAATTCCGGCACGGATTGCTTCGGCAATGAAAGCTGCTGTGTAGACAGTCAATCCTATTGTTCCAGCAACCAGCCCATCAAAGTTTCCAGCTAAGTAAGTAAAAAACACGATAACCAGAACAGGGATATTACGAATAAATTCAACATATGCACTACCCAACCAATTAAGAAGTCTAAACGGGGCAATTCGCATTACAGCAATAAGTGTCCCCAAAATAAAGCTGCAAAATAATGCTATTAAACTGGCGATAATAGTTATTTTTAATCCTTCCAAAAATGAATCCATATTATTGGTTAGTATCGAGAAATCCAGCAAACGATCTCCTCCTAATTAATCAAGATGAGCAAGCCCGTAAACGTGCACACGGACTATCGCCCATCCTGATAAGAAACCCGATATAAATAATTATTTTTTAATCCACTTGTCCTTAATTTCATCGTACTTTCCTGAATCCTTTAGGCTTTTTAATGCTTTATTCAACTCATCGACAAGAACTTGATTGCCTTTCTTAACAGCTATTCCATAAGGCTCTTCCGTGAACGTTCCGCCTACCAGCTCAAATGAAGGATCCTCTTCAGCCATTCCATAAAGGATTGAATCATCGGTAGTTAGGGCATCACCCTTACCAGACTTTAAGGCTGTAAAGGCTTCAGCATAGTTTTCGAATTCAAGTACTGTTGTTTCAGGAGCTTTCTCACGAATATTTACAGCAGATGTAGAGCCTTTAACAGCAAGTACCTTCATGCCTTTTTTCAAGTCTTCAATGCCCTTAACCTTGCTGCCTTTTTTCACAAGCAAAGATTGACCAGCATCAAAATAGACATCAGTAAAATCAACTTCTTTTTTACGTTCTTCATTGATTGTCATCGTAGCGACAATCGCATCAACCTTTCCATTATTCAAAAGGCCAACCCTAGTTTTCGAAGTAACTTCTGTGTACTCAGGCTTAACATCCTTGCCAAACATTTCTTCTGCCAATGCTTTGGAAAGATCAACATCAAACCCTTCAACCTCACCTGTCGAAGGATTCTTCAATCCAAACAAACGAGTGTCATATTTTACTCCAAACACGATTTTTTTATCTTCCTTGATCTGAGCAAGTACATCCTTGCTGCTTTTAGAGTCATTGTCCCCACCGCAACCTGCAAGAAATAGTGCAACCATAGTTGATAGCAACGCAATTTTTACGATTTTTTTTGTTTGAAACATTCGATTTCCCCCTATTAATGATTTAATATACGGCTAAGAAATGAGCGAGCCCGTTCTTCACGCGGATTCTCAAAAAATTCAGCCGGAATTGCTTCTTCTAATATTCTTCCCTCATCAATAAATACGATTCGGTCGGCAACCTCCCTGGCAAAGCCCATTTCGTGGGTTACTACGACCATCGTCATACCTTCCCTGGCGAGGGCTTTCATAACATCTAGGACCTCGCCGATCATTTCGGGATCAAGTGCAGAAGTTGGTTCATCAAAAAGCATGATTTTCGGTTTCATGGCAAGACCACGAGCAATTGCTACACGCTGCTGCTGGCCTCCGGAAAGCTGAGAAGGATAAGATTCGGCCTTCTCTAATATACCTACCTTATCGAGATAATGTCTGGCTGTTTCTTTAGCCTCTTTTTCGGATTGGCCCAATACTTTCATAGGAGCAAGAGTGATATTTTCTAGTACTGTTTTGTGGGGATATAAATAAAAATGCTGAAAAACCATTCCAATATTGCGCCTTAGCTTATTGATATCTGTTTTTTTATCCGCAACTGCTATCCCATTGACGGTGAGTGTCCCGTTAGAGATTGTTTCCAGATGATTGATACAGCGCAACAAAGTACTTTTCCCTGAACCGGATGGTCCTATTACTACAACTACTTCACCTTGATTGATTGTGAGATTAATGTCTTTTAAGACTTGAAAATCCCCAAAAAACTTATTTGCATGATTAAATTCAATCATTCTTGACCTCCTGAAAAAAGATTTAATATATGGAAATTACGCTTTTTAAATTTTCTGAAATAATTAAATTATATCCATACTAAGATATATAGTCAAATCATGATAATTTTCTTGTTAGGCTTTTAACTGCGCGATTCATGATTTTATTGTACCGATGAAACGCCATTTCAAAGGTGTTGGATAGGAACATGACTAAAAAACAGCTAGTCATGCATGGGGCGCTTATCAGAAACCACGCTACTGGAGCGGCAAAAATTTTTCATTTAAATAATATGGAACGATAACTTCTATTGAAGGAAAACCAATAAATCGGGTATTACAATTCGTGAGTACAAGGGTGAGTATATGGTTTGTCATGGGAAGAAAAGTGGCGTTATAGTAGAACCGATGATCTATGCTAAAGAAGTGTTAGTAACTGTAAAAATATCAATTTTGTCGTGTGGTTCGCTAACAAATACGAGGTAAGATACGTTATGTTGTGCAGTTGATAATAAAAGGAATCCCACAGAAAAAACGAGATTAAAGTACGGGTCTATTAATGGTTCGCCTTGGCAATGGACGAACAGGTATCGAACATGGAATGCAAACGATGGCGGTTTCTTCATATAAAGTGGCTTTGCTAAGTGAACTTGCTCCTGACGTAGATAAACTAGAAAAAAAACGACAGATTTTACGGAAAATGAACCGTTCAACTACTGCAAACAGTCCGTATAACTTTAACATGGAGGGATCCTATAAAACAAGTAATAGATAGAAATGGAAATTTTAAACTAAACACAACAAAATACGAAATAACTTGCAAGATATCCAGAGAAAACAAGCGACAACCGGAGACAGTCTCTTCGTGATTAGCCAATATGGTATTGTGAACGGGTGATGAACTTTTTATTGAAACCATGAACAATCAAGGACTTCAACGGATGAAAGAAATCATATTAAGCGAAAAAACCGGCAAATTCCAGTGGAAGAAAAGAGTTAGAAAATCGATAGCAAACGAAGCTCCTGCTCTAATTGTTTCGATTTTAGAATACAAATGCAAGTTTCTAGGCGCACAAAATCAACACCTAGTCAGCGAGTCATACCAATACAACCACAAAACAGATGTGTATCAAAAGAAAAGGCTCCATTAACGATGGAGTCATGTTGGCATTTTTATTGTTCAACGCAACTTATCCTGACAAATTCACAAGATTTGAAAGTTGGCACTACTTTAATCACCAGCAAGGGGTGAATAAAGGGATATCCTGAGCTAATCTGTATCCGCGGTCATCGACGGGCCCTCAGGTCTCTGCCCTTGCTGTAATTCCGCAATTGTTAATCCAAAATCCATTTGTAAATGGGGATAATCTTTAAATTGATCCCAATCACCGCCCCATTCAAACCCAAGAGCTTTTGCCATATCAACAACCTCGGTCCAATCATCTCTACCATTTTCATTTCTATCATAGTTTAAATCCCAAACCACATTCCCTGAAGGGGTCTTTAGCGCAAAATCAATGGCAAGCCCAAAATTGTGATAGGACTCTGCCCCTTTTGCATGCGTTACAATATTTCCCTCTGCACTACGCCCTTTTTCATAAAGTCGATCCTGATCTTCTACACTTCGGAAACTATCAGTAATCACTATCACAATTCCTTTATCAGCCGCTTGTTGGAGTAATTGATTGCTCCGTTCTTGCACAATCGGATGGATTTCAGTTGGTAAAGAATCAGAATGAATTATTTTGGTTTCCGTTAGAGGATTGAATTCCTTAAGAAATAGATTATAGAATAGGATAGCGATAAGCAAAAGAAGAAAAGTGAAAAATAATTTTCCTATCCGTGTTAGTTTCAAAACTTCATAGTCCTTTCGTATCAAAAATTTTTTCACTATGTAAGACGTAAAACATAGCCCCATAGTTTCATATTATTATATTTATATGGTAAATGAAATACTGACCTGCTTTAAAAGTGGTATTCAATTTTAAATTGGAGAAGTTCTGAGTAGAAATCTAAACTTTGCCCAATAGTTGAAACTGAAAGCTCTGGTATTAATGTACCTGAGTTTGTACAAAAATACTTCCCCCGTTGCTTAATTGATTTCTTGTCCTAGTATACCACTTACTATTAATTCTTCTTCCGTTAACCTACTCAGCGTCAATTTAAGTATATCGCTTCACAATTTATTTCTACTATGAAATATACCATCAGATTTGAAAGTACTAGTTGCCCAAATAAAGGTGCACGTGGAAC
>JAIMAD010000264.1 GCA_023512145.1 Bacillus sp. (in: firmicutes)
GGAGCCAGCCCTCACCCATCTGATTCCCCAAGCTAAGAAAGCGACTTGCCTTCTCTGCGAGCCTATTGAATTCCAGTGGTGCATCAAAACGGTCACTCGCAAGCAAAGCCTCACGAATCGGCTTGCGGTAATAGTCGATGAACCGCTTCGCTACTTTACCGACCACGGCATCCACTTTTGACTTTCCAAAATGTTCTGCATTAAATTCACGATCATGCAGACAGTATAAAAAGAAATCGATAAAATCAGGTAAGACAGCCTCTCCGCCCTCTAACTCAATCAAGTCAATCAGCTGGTTGTTGGCATACGGATGGAATTTAACGAGAATTTCACCGACAACACCTACACGCGGCTTGCTCACAACCGAGATTTCACTATTTTTAAAATCAGCAATCATCGCTATAATAAGCCTTCTGTATTTTTTCATCGAAAAATCGGCTAACAGTTCCTGGCAACGCTTGAGCCATTCCGCTGCTAACAACTCGGTGCTGCCTTTCCTTATTTCATATGGCCTGATTGCAAGTGTAAGCCTCGTCAGCAGATCGCCAAGGCAGCCAGATATGACCAATTGTCTTGCCATTGACAGCGATATTTTGAACCCTGGCTGCGTATCACCCGTTAAACCGCCGCTATTCAAGGTGAGAACGGGGACCTGTGACATACCTGCATTTTTCAAAGCATTTTTCAATAAGGCTAAATAATTCGTGGCCCGACAGCCTCCGCCTGTTTGTGACATGATAACTGCCGTTCGCTCCAAATCATAGTCACCACTTTTCAGCGCCGCCACTAATTGACCAATCGAGACAACAGCTGGATAACACGCATCATTATTAACATACCGTAAGCCTTGCTCCACCTCCTGATCGTTAACCTCCTTCAGGACTTTAAACTGGAAACCATTGAGTGCGAACGCTGTTTCGAACATTTCAAAATGGGTAGGCACCATCTGAGGAGAGAGAATCGTATAGACCTCCTTCGCTTCTTTAGAAAAAATCGGCTCGTCCTTTTTTTCTGAAAGGACCTTCTGGGGAGTCACTGTAGCCTTGTCTCTTTCATCCATTGCTGCTTTTAATGAACGAAGGCGAATTCTGGCAGCACCGAGATTACTAACTTCATCCATTTTAATCCATGTGTAGAGCTGATGATCTTCTTCTAAAATATCCTTAACGGCGTCGGTCGTAATCGCGTCAAGACCGCAACCGAACGACGTGACTTGCAACAGCTCCAGCTGCGGATGGGCTTTTACAACGTCAGCAGCTTGGTAGAGCCGCGAATGGAAGGTCCATTGATTGACAACTTCATGATGCAACTCTTGCGCCAGATGACAAATTGAATCCTCGGTTAGTACAGCCATTCCGAGCCGATTTATTTCCTCTGGCAAGCCGTGATTGATGGCCGGGTCAATATGGTAGGGATGACCGGCAACAACCAGCCCTTTTTTATTTTCCTTCTTCAATTGGGCGATAACTTCTTCACCACGGTGCTGTAGCCACCCGATATAGCCTGCTTCTTCCTCTTTGGCTCGTTTTAGAGCTTGCTTGATTTCCAGCTTGGGAATATCCGTAAAACATGCACATAACTCCTTCGCTAATGCACTCGGATCATCAAGTGTTAAAAAGGGATGGAGAAGCCTAACCTGATTTTCCTCCAAAACCAGGTCCATATTAATGCGAATCACTTCAGGATAGGAAGCAACGATTGGGCAGTTGAAATGATTCTGTAGCGATTTATTTTCTCTTTTTTCAAAAACAATTGCCGGGTAAAAAATGGTTTTGACGCCTACTTCGACTAAATTCATTATATGTCCATGGGCAAGCTTTGCCGGGTAACAAACGGATTCAGACGGTATGGTCTCGATCCCTTTTTCAAAAATTTCCTTGCTCGATGGGTCCGATAAGACAGTTTCAAAGCCAAGCTCGGTAAAAAAACGGTGCCAAAACGGGTAATTTTCAAATAGGTTTAATACCCGTGGAATGCCGATTTTTCCGCGAAAGGCAGCCTGACCTGTCACCCCAGAGCGATTGAATAGCTTCTCCAGTTTCTCTTCCACCAAATTGGGCAGTGGACTTTTCACCTTTTGTTTACCCGCCCCACGTTCACAGCGATTCCCGGTAATGAACGTCCTCTTGTCAGCAAAGCGGTTGATGGTGATTGCGCAGTGATTCTCACAAATTCCACAACGGCTATGCTTGCTCGTCACCTGAAACTCGCCAAGCATTGAAACCGACAAGATGGTTGACGATGATCCCTTAATCCAGCGCTGTTTGGCAAGGAGGGCACTGCCATACGCCCCCATCAACCCAGCGAGGTCGGGACGCACCACTTCTCTTCCCGTTAATTTTTCAAAGGATCGTAAGACGGCATTATTTAAAAATGTTCCACCCTGGACGACAATTCGTTTGCCCATTTCATCCGCAGATTTTAGTTTAATAACCTTATAAAGTGCATTATTGACAATGGAATTCGACAAGCCAGCGGAAATATCAGCAATGCTTGCACCTTCCTTTTGCACCTGCTTCACCTTCGAGTTCATAAAAACGGTGCAGCGTGAGCCGAGGTCAACAGGAGCCTCTGCCGTTAACGCCAACTGCGAAAACTCTTGAACACTCTTCCCCAAGGTCTCAGCAAAGCTTTCTAAAAAAGAGCCGCAGCCGGCCGAACACGCCTCATTTAAAATAATCCCGTCAATGACCCCATCCTTAATCTTGATACACTTCATATCTTGGCCGCCAATATCGATGATGAAATCGACATCTGCCTGGAATCGTTTTGCCGCTTGATAATGGGCAACTGTCTCAATTTCACCCTCATCAATGTGAAATGCCGCTTGGATTAATTTCTCTCCATAGCCTGTCACCGTTGAACGAACGATGTTCACAGCCTTGGGTAACACTTTATAAAGTCTCGTTAGGCCTTCCCGCACCGCTTCAATCGGATTGCCCTTATTTTTTTCATAAAAACTAAACAACACTTCTTCCCCTTCACCTAGCAGAACGAGTTTAGTTGTCGTCGAGCCTGCGTCAATCCCTAAAAAGGCATTTCCACCGTACGCATCTAGCGGTTTCTTTTCGACTTTGGCCTGGTTGTGGCGTTCAAGAAAAGTTTGGAGATCATCTTCTGTGTTAAAAAGGGGATCAACATGTTTTGAGATCGATGTTTGCTGCGTTTGATTCATTTGCGTCAACAAACGAAGCAGATGTCCGATATCGATAAAATGATTATGCTCGCTTTCGAGTGCCGCGCCAATGGCCACATAATAATGTCCGTCTTCACTAAAAAGGACCTGCTCATCCTTCAAATGAAGGGTCTCAATAAAACGGTGCCGGAGTTCAGCGAGAAATGTTAGTGGTCCACCAAGAAAAGCGACGTTCCCGCGAATTGGACGCCCGCAAGCGAGACCACCAATCGTCTGATTAACAACAGCCTGGAACACAGAGGCAGCGATATCCGCGCGCCTGGCCCCTTCATTCAGGAGTGGTTGGATATCCGTTTTCGCAAATACCCCACATCTCGAGGCAATCGGGTAGATTTTTTCTGCTGCGGAAGCGAGCCGATTCAGCCCTTCGGCATCGGTATTGAGCAAGGAAGCGATTTGGTCGATAAACGCGCCAGTTCCCCCGGCACAAGCAGCATTCATCCGCTGTTCAAGACCGTTCGTTAAATAAATGAGCTTGGCATCTTCCCCGCCCAGTTCAATAATGACATCAATATTTGGCTCCGTTGATTTAACAGCCTCTGTACAGGCGACAACCTCTTGAATAAATGGAATGCCTAACAGTTCACAAATTCCTAGTCCTGAAGAACCGCTCATATTCATTTTTAACTCCGCACCAGGAAACCGATCGGCAACAAGATGTAACAGTTTTAAGAGGGTCTTTTTTATATCGGAAAAATGGCGTTCGTATGATTTAAAGACGATTTCATTCTGTTCGTCTAACACCACTAGTTTTGCAGTCGTTGAACCAACATCAAGTCCAACTTGAAGTTCCATCCTGATCTCTCCTTTTTGGCTAATAAAACAGTATAAACTTTCTCATAATGCATTGGTGCAGCTACTTCGAATGATCCGCCCTTAAAGACTCGTAAATTAGTTACTTTTCTTTACTGAACTATGTAATAAAATTTCAAACAATCGTCCTCTAACGATGAATAGGCCATAACGGAATGAGTGCTATTTTAAACACAATTAAGTAAACTATAGCAAGGATTGAGACTCATTGTAAGTGACGGAATTTCAAAATATTAGGTACTATTTGTTCTATGATTATAGTGAAATTAATTTTTTATAAAAAGCCAAAAAGACCTGGGTGTTTAAAACCAGAGCCTTCCTTCAATATCATCATTAATCTGTTTGAGTATTTGCTGGTTGTTTTGTACCTGATTTTACTACTGAAGCAAAGATGACAAACATGCTCACTACACCGATCCAAACTAATACGGATGTTGGGTGATTCCAGCTAAAGCCATTACCGAAAAAGAATAAATCGCGAAGCCCTTCTATCAAAAAGCGCATTGGTAGCCACGGAAAAACCCAGTCTCGGTAAAAGGAAGACATGAATTCGGGGGCCATTGCGAGTAACGGTCCGCCAAAGAACAGGGCAAAGGCAAAGAATCCAATTCCTTTGATACCCGTCCATGAAAGTACTGCCGAAATCATTAAGAAAAAGCTGAAGTAGGCGACGGCTAAGAAAAAGGCCATATCCCCAAAGTGTGGAATATGGATGCCAAGGGCATTAGCTACCCATGTTAATCCAAAACCGGCAACAAGGGCGATGACAGCACCAATAAGTACCTGTCCCAGTAGAGTCGTGAACTTTTCCTTTCGATTGGCAAAGATTAATTTATTTAATGTAAGAAAAATGATTACTGCGCCAGCCATACTGGCCATCCACAGTGGTTGGAATAAGGATACTGGTGCATTTCCATTCATGCTATCTGTCCCAGTTTCATTTACATTGGTTACTTTTTTCGTAATTGGCTCCACCAAAGCTGCTACCTGTTTTGTGGTTAGTGTACCACCTTGCTCTTCAAATCCTTCTAATAATTGGGTACGGACAATAGTATTAATATTGTCGACCATTCCATTCAGCATAGTCCCAGCCACTGTGGCTGCCATCGTATTCATCCCTTGATTCACCAAGATTTCAATTTCAGGTGAAGTTGGTTCCGTGCCCCGAAGTGAAGCTTGCTTCTGAGAGAAATCCTTAGGTATAACTAATGCCGCATAATAATCACGGTTATCTAAACCTTTTTTAGCTTCCTGATAACTTTTTACTAGTACAAACTCAACAGCTGGCGCTTCCCCAGATTTCCCCTTGGCTGTTTCCTGGATTATGTCAGCGATTGTATTTCCCATATTCACTTTGCCTTGATTAGGGATTTCCACGCCTTGGTCCCCATTAACAAATGCAATCGGTAAATTTTTAGGTGTTGGTTTCACTGCTGGAACAAGTGTCAGGCTAAAAATAAGCACCACAGCTAATACAATGATCGGCGAAAAAATGATCAGGTGACTTTTGAATAATTTCATGTAAGCCTCTCCCATTTGATTTATTTCAGATAAAATATAATAAAAATTTTAATGGACAGGATGTTGATTAATGCCCACAATGTATATTATAATTTGTTTGTATTAGTTATCAATAATCAATAAATGGCAGAATGTCTATTAATAAACACAAATGGTTTTCATGTTTATTTTTCCAAAAAAGATGATTAATTAGGAGGTGGAAACGACATGTCAGAGAAGGCAACAGACCGACGAATTATTCGAACTAAACGGATGATTCGTGATGCTCTCACTGTGCTGATGGAGGAAAAAGGGTTTGAGGGTATTACAGTCCGCGATTTAACGGATCGAGCGAATATTAATCGAGGGACCTTTTATCTACATTATCGAGATAAATACGATTTATTGGAGCAGAGTGAGGACGAGATTATTACCGAAATCGAAAAATTGACTCTGCAAGTAAATCTAAAAGATGCCTTTAATTACAACCGTCAAGATGAGCCTTTTCCATTCATCATTACCCTATTTGACTATTTACTTGAGAATTCAAGTTTTATGAAGATTATCTTAAGTCCAAAAGGGGGGGTATCCTTTCAATTAAAACTGAAAGATTTAATTAAAAGAACTTTTTCCAAAAATATTCTTGCTAATATAAGGATAGAAGATATGCTTGTCCCTGCTGAGTTTCTGATGGCTTATGTCAGTTCCGCACACATTGGTGTGATTCAGCACTGGTTGAAAACTGGGATGGAAAAATCACCTCGTGAAATGGCTTTGATTTTATCACGGACCACTTTCTTAGGACCTGGATATGTGGCCGGCTTGAATAAACATTCTTAGGAGGAAGATTGATGAAACCAACCATTACCGTGGAAAAAGTCAGTAAAAGTTATGGAAAAAGGCCTGTTTTGACTGATGTCAGTTTATCGATCGAGAAAGGGCAATTATTCGGGTTAATCGGACCATCAGGGGCAGGTAAAACAACATTAGTAAAAATGATCATTGGCATGGAAAAGACTGAGACTGGTTCGATCCATGTGCTAAAC
>JAIMAD010000025.1 GCA_023512145.1 Bacillus sp. (in: firmicutes)
ATGAAAAGCAGAGCTTTCATCTGAGGCAAATGTCCACGAGGTCTTTCTTAGAGCAATAATACAAATTAAAAAGTTAACCTACTAGTAGCTAGAAGCCATGCCTTAAACCAAATTTTCCTAGGCGCTGGAGCTAACTCATTCATTTAAGACTCTCAATAGTCTACCACGATTTCCTAAAAACTTGAAGCGATAACCATTGCCCTATTGATTGGTTATATCTTTTTCATAAAGCATCTTTACCATATCTGCAAATAATAGATTAACCCCGCCCTCCGAATCCACTACATCCAAATTCACTGCGACTAACGCATATTTAGGATTTTGGTATGGAAAATATCCGGTGAACCACTTATTATGCAATTGCAAATCATTTACATATTTTCCTGTTTCAGCCGTACCCGATTTACCGGCTACCTCGTATGGCAGGTCTTTAAACCACTTACCCGTACCATTGTTGTTTAAGACGACTTCACGCAGCAGTTTTTGCAGGTTCATCGCCACAAAAGGCGAAATTGATTCACCTTTAAGACTCTGTTTCTCAAAATCAACCATCGTGGTGCCGTTTTTATACTCAATTTTCGATACTGCTCTGACCGTTTCCTTTTTACCACCTTTGGCAATTAAAGACATCATATTGACTACGGCTAATGGTGTTGCCCGAACCTCATGTTGGCCAATCCCAGACATCGCGGCAAAATTAGCATCCATCCGCGCCTTGTCAGACAAAAACACTCTGCCTTTATCTTCATCTACCAGCTGTTTGAAGTTACTGGTATGATAGATTTCTCCCTGCCAGCCAACAGAACCGGTAAGCGACAATTTGGTAGCATACTCTTCTAAAAGGTGAGGATCTATTTTTTGCAATTCTTTGGCTAGCTCTCCAAATGTCCGATTACAGCTTCTAGCAAAGCTATTCGTAAAATCCAGCATCCCATAATTGTATTTTAGTTCTGGTTGCCCATTGATCTTTTTACTACAATCAAAAAGACGTGTGGGGTTATCTAGATTATGGTCGATAGCTGCAGCGGCGACGACAGTTTTAAAAACGGAGCCCATGATTTGCTGTTTCAACATCATATTGGTAATTCCAGGACCACTATAGGGGTCGCCTTTAGTAATCGCAGGACGAGAAACAAGGGCAAGCACACTATTATCCTGAATATTAAGGAGTACTAAACCACCTTTTTTAATTTGATGCTTCGTAACTAAATCCTCAGCTTTTTGCTGAATGCTTTTATCAATTGTTGTCCGAACATTTATAGGGTAAAACGGATTAGCTGGATCGACATACCTGACATTGATACCAAATAAGGGGGCACCACTGCCATCAACATGGTAAACAAGCTTTGATTTACCCTCGGGGAGCAGGAATTCATCAAAGCTTTCCTCAAGTCCGGATACGCCCAATATCGTTTTCTCTGATAGTTCTTTGGTAGGATACCTTTTTTTCAATTCCTGTGCATTTTCCCCTGTTAGACCAATTAACTGCTCGGCCGGAACAATCGCACGTTCAAACTTTTCTTCAATCGCAAAAACACCTGGAATTTCTAAGCTATTGATTTTTTCCACTTGCGAAGTGGTTAACTCTAGTGGTTTTGGATCTCCATAAGCGAAGGGCTTTTTTGCTCCTTCTACAGCTAATTTAAGAAGATGAACCGGTATTCCAGAAATATCAGCAACTTTCTCAATATTCCAGTCCATCTTTTTCAAAAATGGAAATAAGACAAGGACCGGAACCTTTTTATGAGTAAGCATTGCACCATTTCGGTCGAGAAAGTTACCTCTGCCATTATCAATAACAAGCTCTTGTGTTCTTTGATTAACACTGTCCTCGAGTAAATTTACATTATGCTTTGAAAATGTTTCTGTTTCAAATAATTGGATTTGCATTAACCGTGCTAAAAGCAGCAGCAAACCTGTGATACAAATAAACAGCCATCCAAGTAAACGTCTTCTTCGCATAAAAAACACCTCGTCAAAAGTTTTGACGAGGTTTTCTTATTTCAAACAATTTTTTTATGCATGACTAAAAATAGTTATAATTTCATTTATTTTATTTTAACGATTCGGACGCTCATTTCACCGCCAGGAGTTTGCACGGATACTTTATCGCCGACTTTTTTACCTAATAGGTTCCTCGCAATCGGTGAATCGTTTGAAATCTTTCCTTCGAATGGATCTGCCTCCGCACTTCCAACAATGGAATACGTTTCTTCTTCACCATCTGGAAGCTCAACAAATGTGACGGAACTGCCTAATGTTACTGAGTCGCTGGCCGTAGCAGCTTCTGCAATAATTTTAGAATTACGAACCATATTTTCTAAGGTAGTAATCCGCCCCTCAACAAAAGCCTGTTCTTCCTTCGCAGAATCATACTCTGAGTTTTCAGATAAATCACCGAAACTTCTTGCAACTTTTATTCTTTCAACCACTTCTTTACGTTTAACGGATTTTAAAAAATCAAGTTCCTGTTGAAGTTTTTCTTTACCAGCTTTTGTCATTGGGAATATTTTCTCTATAGCCAAAATCCTCACTCCTTCTTGTCTTTACAAGTCCTTATTAAGAATTGTGTATGTACAGTATGTAGATATTATGCCACTTGGATAATATATAGTAGCGCGTCCTTTTTTATAAAGGGCGCGCAACAAAAATATTTATAAATTGGGATTCTCTTTTGGACTTTTCCTTTGCTATTGTTTCATAAAATTGACTTTTGTTCAAGAATTGTTTGAATTTTAGTAACCATTAAGTCAATCGCCACATGGTTATGCCCACCTTCAGGGATGATCAAATCAGCATAACGCTTTGTCGGCTCAATAAATTGGTTATGCATAGGACGAACAACACTCACATATTGTTCAATAACTGATTCTAGAGTTCTTTCCCGTTCTTTCATGTCACGCTTTAGTCGACGGATTATTCTTAAGTCCGCATCTGTGTCAACGAACAATTTTATATCCATTAAATTTCGGAGTCGCTCATCTTCAAGGACCAAAATCCCTTCCAAAATGATAACATCCTTCGGTTCCACAGGAATGACCTTTTTTGAACGTGTATGGATTGAGTAATCATAAACAGGTTTTTCAATCATTTCATATCTTAACAGTTTTTCAATATGTTCAATCAGTAAATTATTATCAAACGCGAGCGGGTGATCATAATTCGTTGTTAACCGTACTTCGAATGGCACATCACTTTGATCCTTATAGTAATAGTCTTGTTCAAGCACCAAAATGGAATGATTTTTTAACGTCTCATAAATTGCATTTGTTACACTGGTTTTTCCAGAGCCGGAGCCACCAGTTACACCAATAACAACAGGTTTGCGCATTGATTAGTTCTCCTTTCGCATCATGTTGTCGGGGTAAACTGGTTTGTCCAATTTAAATTGAACAATCTGAAGCGGATGTCTTGCAGCATCCAATTCATTTCCTTTTTCATCCCAGATTGCATCAATCACATGTGTAAAGTTTTGTATTTCCGGACCAAAAAATTCAACTTCTTGACCTGGTTTGAAATAATTACGTTGCTGTAGGGTAACAATTTGTGTAACCTCGTTATAATTTAACACAAGACCAGCAAATTCAAACTTTGTCTTCTTGCTATCATTACCAAACATTTGCTCTTTATACCCTGGAACGCCTTCAAAAAATGCAGGTGCTGTTTCACGATTAGCACATTTATCGAGTTCTTCTAACCATTCCTTCTTAATGACAAAATTCTCAGGGTCCTCGCAATATCTGTCAATCACTTTACGATATACACTGACAACTGTTGCGATATAATGAATCGATTTCATCCGGCCTTCGATTTTTAAACTATCGATGCCAAGTTCAATCATCTGTGGAATTGCTTGAATTAAATTAAGATCCTTCGGGCTCATTGCAAATGAAGCATCATCTTCTTCAAAAAGAGCCACTTCCGTATCATTGCCCTCGAGCTTATAAAGATCATAATTCCAGCGGCAGGATTGACAGCAGCCGCCACGGTTCGAGTCTCTTGCAGTCATGTGGTTACTCAATGTACAGCGACCAGAATAGGCAATACACATCGCTCCGTGAATAAAGGTTTCAATCTCAATATCTACCTTTTCTTTCATTTCTCTGATTTCTTCTGAACTAACTTCACGTGCTAGGACAACACGCGTAGCCCCATCCTCTTTCCAAAACTGGGCTGCTTTCCAATTGGAAAGTGATTGCTGTGTGCTAATATGGATTTCAATCGCCGGTGCGAGCCGGCGGCAGGTTTCAATAATAAGCGGGTCTGCCACAATAATTCCAGCTATACCCGTCTCTTTCAAATTGAGTATATAACCCTCTAGCCCATAAATATTTTCATTATGGGCATAGATATTTGTGGTCACATATATCCGAGCACCGTATTTTTTAGCGAACTCGACTCCTTCTTTCATTTCTGCAAATGAAAAGTTATCAGCGTTCGACCGAAGACCATATTCTTGTCCGCCAATGAAAACTGCATCTGCACCATATTGAACGGCAATTTTCAATTTTTCAAGATTACCTGCTGGAGCAAGGAGTTCTGGCTTCTTTACAATGACACGTTTTCCATCGATTATTTTTGAAATCTTATCTTGCACACCATTCACCTCGCTTTCCCTCCTCTTTAATGATTAATAAACTGTTTCCTTGAAAAAGAAACCTGTATCCAAGGGACGGTTTGGCGGTTGAATCGCCTCAATTGAGGACATCAACTCGTCCTTTTTATCATCATATGTGTCTGGATCATCTAAAATTAACTTAATTGCGTCGTGATAGGCTTTTGTTACCGTGAGAATATAGTCTCGGCTCTTTAAGATTCCATCAATTTTAAATGAGTCTACACCGGCTTCTACCATTTCCTGTAGCTCATCAATAATACAAATATCATTTGGACTCATAATATGCGTACCGTTCTCATCTTCAAAGATTGGATATTTATTTGCTCGTTCCTGATCGTGTAAGAACATTTTTTTTTCCATTTTGTGGTTTTCGATTTCCATAACTTTACCCTGGTACTCATAATAGTTACCAAGCAGGGAGCGCTTGGATTGAAACATACAACTCATTCCATGAACCTGTACTTCGATTTCTACTTCCGCATTTTCTTTTGTTTCGACAATGGCATCCATGTTGATTTCACGTGCCAGAACAGATCTTCTCGCACCTTTTTTACCCCAATAGTTACAAGTGTACCAGTTCGTGCCGGTTGTCTCTGTACTCCAATGGAGCTTCATAGCTGGAGCAACCTCTCTCGCTACCATTAATACGGCCGGATCACCGAAAATGATAGCGTCAGCCCTTAACGCTGCTATAAATTGAATATACTCACTCAATTCCTCGATTTTTTCATTATGAAAAATTGCATTCATAGCAACATAGACTTTTTTCCCAATCGAATGTGCAAGCTCAATGGCCTTTTCGACATCTGCACGGATAAATTCTCCGGCAAGTCGTAATCCATAGCGTTGTTCACCGACAACAAACGCATCTGCACCCGCTTGGGCTAATGGCAAAATATCATTAACTGTCAATGGGGTTACAAGTAATTCTGGTTTTTTCATTTTCGTTCACCTCTTCGTTTGCTTAGCGCAACTCCATCACCAACGGGCAGTATAACAGAATCATAATCAGGAAGACCCATTAACCAGTGGTTAAAGTCATCAATTTTCTTGACAAGATTACGGGTTCGTTTTGATTCAATTTCAGATTCACAGACAAGTCCTTTAAACAAAACATTGTCGGTAATAATTATTCCGTCCTCAGCCAGATAGTTTGCATAGATTTCAAAGAACTTTTTATATTGACCCTTTGCCGCATCTATAAAAATAGTATCATAGGGGCCATGTCGAGCCACTAAATCCTCAACCTCTAATGCATCACCATGAATCAAGGTGAGTTGTTCTTTATGTTTAGAACGCTTAATAAAATCTGTTGCTAACTGAAATCGTTCCACATCACGTTCAACAGTAACGATGTGTGCATCAGTTAATGCCTCAGCCATTCTTAAGGCAGAGTATCCAATCGCCGTCCCCACTTCAAGAATCCTTTTAGAACGATGGATTCGTAGGATTTGCAGCATAGTTTCTAATCCTACAAGTTCCATAATTGGAACTTTATGATCCCGAGCATAGGTCTCCATTTCGGTTAACAATGGATTACGCTCGGAAATTAGATCTTCAATATAAGAATGCAGCTTTATATTTAACAAGCTGCCGTCACCTCTATCCTTTATAAGAAAAAGTTTATTGCTTTTGCCATAGGCTTATACCATAGAGCTTGTGGCGACTGAGTCTAGGGAATTCTCAAAGTGATAATCCTCTTAGACATGAAAAAATAGCGTTCACAGTAGTCTAGTCATCTTTAGTCAGAATTCCGACTTGATGAGTTTCAGGCAGATTCTGCCAAATCACCTTACTGTAAGTTACGCTATCGTTCCTGTAATAAAACACTTGAGCTATTTTAACATAAAAAATAGGGGAATGCTAACATTTCCCCATTTGCAGTGGTTATTATTGATTAGTAATATGCTTTGCTTTTGCTTGATTATGTTCTTCTAGTGTCTTTGTAAAAATGACATCACCTTTAGCTGTTGCAAGAAAGTAATAAAAACTTGTTTCGTCGGGTTCTAATGCTGCTTCAATCGACATCTTACCGGCATTGGCAATCGGACCTGGTGGTAACCCATTATTCCTATACGTATTATATGGGGAATCAACTTCTAAATCTTCATATAAAACCCTTTCTTTGTGTTTCCCTTGCGCATAAAGGACTGTCGGATCCGTTTGGAGCGGCATTCCTACCTTGATACGATTATAAAACACACTAGAAATTGTTTTGCGTTCCGATTTCTCGGTTGCTTCCTCTTCTATCAAAGAGGCCATCGTCAACAACTGATGTACGGATAGATTCTTTTCTTTACTTGTTTCAGCATAAGCAGATAACACGATACGTGTTTTATCAAGCATGACCGAGACCATTTCCTCAACCGTTGGGTTCGGCTTGTAAAAAGGATAAGTAGCTGGGTATAAATAACCTTCTAGTGGATATTTGACTGATGAATTCAGGATTTCATCTGTTAATATATCAGGATATTTAGACATAAGCGTTTTGATAAATTCTTTGTCATTTAATTTATTTAATACAGCAACTTCCTCTTGGTTTGTCGCTTTTGCTATAGCTGCAGCAATTTCCTGAAGTTGTCGCCCTTCAGGAATCGTGATTTTAATGCTAGCTTCTGCTAGCACTTTTCCAGTTTTCAAACGACTAACGATTTCAGAAATATCCATGGAAGGACTTAGTTGATAATCCCCTGCCATAAATCCACCTTCATTTTTTAATTTAACATAGTATTTAAATACTTTTGCATTTTTAATTATGCCGTGTCCTTCTAACGTTTCAGCAATCTTAGTCACCGATGATCCAATCGGGATTTCAACTGTTTTCTGTTTCTTACTATTGGAGTCAACAGGTTCAATTGCTGACTGTATGTATAGATATCCTCCGCCACCAATTAAGACTACGAATAATAGCAGTAAAGAGGCAATAATCAAGACAAACCTTCTAACAATTTTTGCTTCACCTTGATATTCAAGCATTCTTTGCCTAAAAACAATTTTTTTTGTGTCCTTTTCATCTGTTGTCGACATAGTACTCCCCCTAAAAAGCAATGGAACCTAACGTATTGATCTTATAATTTGTGCAAAATATTAATTAGGTAGCGAATCTATACAATTAGACATCATAAGTATTTCAGCATATTGTGAGAAAAATGTCAATTTAACAATGAATTTGTCATATTAAAATAAGAATAATTCAGGACAAATTACCATTTTAAAAATCGAATCAATGGCAATCACTGACAGAGATGAAAACTAGAGGCGAATTAGGGAGTATAGGTGCTTGCACCGGATTCAGATAACTATTTCGAATTATAGACACCAAATTGTTTTACTACACAAAAAAAGACCCAGCCATTAAATAACCGGGTCATCCTTATATATTATTCTTCCTCTTCTTCTTGGTCATCATTGAAAGTATTGAATACTTCTTCAACCATGTCCCATTCCTCGTCCGTATCAATTTGCAATAATGGACCGTAGCCACCATCTTCAGTAGGAATATAGGCGTAGACATGAATGTCAACATCCTCTTCATCATCATCTAACGTGCCTATTGGATAAAAGAATACATATGATTTTTCGAACTCTTCAGAATCAAAAGTAAAAAGGACCTCATGTAGTTGCTCATTACCATCTTCATCTACAAGTGTTATATACTGTTCCTCGTCTGCATTTTCGTGATTGTGTTCGTTTTCGTTTACCATTTTCTGCACCTCATCAATTTTTACTATCAAGATAACCTTGAAGGATTAACATAGCAGCCATCTTATCGATAACCTTCTTACGCTTTTTTCGACTTACATCGGCCTCAATCAACACGCGTTCAGCAGCCATTGTTGTTAGCCGCTCGTCCCATAATACAGTCGGCACATCAAACAGACGCTCAATTTCACGTGCGAATTGCTGACTAGCTTCACCGCGCGGACCAATCGTCCCGTTCATGTTTTTAGGCAATCCGATGACAACCGACTCTACTTGATACTCTTTTATTAATTGACCAATTTCATCAAAACCAAACCTATTCTTTTCTTCATTGATTTTGAGAGTTGTCAGGCCCTGTGCTGTCCAGCCAAGTTCATCGCAAATCGCAACACCGACTGTCTTAGAGCCTACATCTAAACCCAATATACGCATTTATTAACCTTCTCGCTGCTGTTTTAAATAAGATCTTACCAATTCCTCAATAATTTCGTCACGTTCAAGCTTACGAATAATATTGCGGGCATCGCGATGACGTGGAATATAGGCAGGGTCACCGGATAAAAGGTAACCGACGATTTGATTAATCGGATTGTAGCCTTTTTCCTGCAATGCTTCATAAACTTGACGAAGAACATCATTTATATCATGTTCAAACGGTTCTTCAGGAAAATTAAATCTCATCGTTTTGTCAAATGAGCTCATTTCATGCACCTCGCTTCTTATTTGACGAGTGAATAATGATTGTTATCTACATTTTACACTACTTTGTCCCATTATCAACTGGATTTTACCCATTCATCAACGAATTGAAGGGCAGTATCCAATCTTTCCGGGTCTTTTCCCCCTGCTTGAGCCATATCTGGACGGCCACCGCCACTTCCACCGCATCTAAGAGCTACTTCTTTTATTAGCTTACCGGCGTGGTAACCCTTTTCAATTAAATCCTTCGTGACCGCAGCAATTAAATTAACTTTTCCTTCATGAGCACTACCCAAAACGATGACAACAGAGCCAAGCTTTTGCTTCAAATCATCTGCCATATTTCTAAGATTGTTCATATCAGCCTCTTGAACCCTTGCCACTAAAACAGTGATACCATCAATTTCCTTCGCCTTTGAAACAAGGTTTCCCGCTTCAATATTTCCAACTTTAGTTGCGAGTGATTCATTTTCTCTTTGCAAATGTTTCATTTCTATCAGTAACGTATCAATGCGGGTCACGATATCCTTTGGATTAGTTTTTAGTTTTTCTGCTGCATCCTTTAGCATGCTGACTTGTTCATTTAAAGAATTGTAAGCTGACTCACCTGTTACAGCTTCTATTCTCCTCGTTCCAGCACCAATTCCGCCTTCGGAAACAATTTTAAATAACCCAATCACAGATGTATTTGGAACATGGCAGCCTCCACAAAGCTCAAGGCTATAATCACCAACCTTTACAACACGAACAATCTCCCCATATTTTTCTCCAAACAGGGCCATTGCCCCCATTGCTTTAGCCTCAGCTATTGGTTTTAAGCTAATGTCTACGTCGAGATTTCTCCAAATCTTTTCATTGACAACTTTTTCTATTTGTTCAAGTTCTTCTGCTTTAATTTGACCAAAATGTGAAAAATCAAAACGGAGACGATCTGGTTCAACAAGGGAACCTGCTTGGTTAACATGCCCACCCAGGACGTCCTTTAATGCTTGCTGCAACAAATGTGTTGCCGTATGATTTTTGATGATTTTAACCCGATTTTCTCTGTCAACCATAGCGGTAACCTGTGCATTCGTTTTTAATGTTCCCGTTTTCACAATGACTTGATGGAGGTTTTGTCCATTAGGCGCCTTTTTGACACTCTTAACACCTACTGTTACGCCCTCAGCCTTGATCAAACCACGGTCAGCAATTTGTCCGCCACTTTCAGCATAAAACGGGGTCACGTCAAGAATTAACTGAACTTCATCACCGCATACAGCTTCATCGGTAAGTTCGCCACCTTTAAGGATAGCGACCACAACTGAACTTGTCTCAAGCTTATCATAACCAACAAATTCACTTTCAACTGTGACGTCTCGAAGTACTCCGCTTTGAACTTGCATTGAATCAACATCCTGACGTGCTGAACGGGCACGCACTCGTTGCACTTCCATTTCGGCTTTAAAGCCTGAATGGTCAATGTTCATCCCTTCTTCATCGGCATATTCCTCCGTTAATTCGACTGGGAATCCGTATGTGTCATAAAGTCTGAACACATCTTTACCTGCAATTATATCACTACCTTTTTCTTTCTCCTTCTTAATGATGCTTGCCAATATGGCTAAGCCTTCATTAAGAGTTTCGTGAAAACGTTCTTCCTCATTCTTGATGACCCTTTGAATGAAATCCTTTTTTTCCTTTACCTCCGGATAGAAATCATCCATGATTTCGCCAACCACAGGGACAAGTTCAAACATAAATGGGCGATTTATCTGAATTTGTTTCGCGTAGCGAACAGCACGGCGCAGCAATCGGCGTAACACGTAACCACGACCTTCATTTGATGGTAAAGCTCCATCCCCAACAGCAAAGGCAACGGTACGAATGTGATCTGCGATAACTTTGAAAGCGACATCTTGTTCCCTGTCAAGTCCGTATTTTTCACCGGAAATTTCTTCTGTTGCCCGGATGATTGGAATAAATAAATCAGTGTCAAAATTGGTTGAAACGTTTTGAACAATGGAAGCCATCCGTTCTAAACCCATTCCAGTATCAATATTTTTATTCGGCAGTGGTGTATATGTACCATCAGGATTATGGTTAAATTGCGAAAAGACTAGGTTCCAGACTTCAAGGTAACGATCGTTTTCGCCACCCGGATATAGCTCAGGGTCTGTTGGGTCGTTTCCATACTCCGGGCCACGGTCATAAAATATTTCCGTATTCGGGCCACTTGGACCTTCACCAATATCCCAAAAGTTGCCTTCAAGACGAATAATGCGTTCCTCTGGCAGTCCAATTGTTTTATGCCAAATTTCATATGCTTCATGGTCTTCAGGATGGATGGTAACGGAAAGAAGCTCTGGATTCCATCCAATCCATTTCTGACTGGTTAAAAACTCCCAACCCCATTCAATTGCTTCCACCTTGAAATATTCACCGATGGAAAAGTTGCCAAGCATTTCAAAGAAGGTATGGTGTCGCGGTGTTTTTCCGACATTCTCAATATCGTTGGTCCTAATTGATTTTTGGGCATTGGTAATCCTCGGATTACTTGGAACAACACGTCCATCAAAGTATTTCTTTAAAGTCGCAACACCACTGTTAATCCACAAAAGGGATGGATCTTCATGTGGGACAAGTGGTGCGCTTGGTTCAACTGCATGGCCTTTTTCGATAAAAAAATCTAAAAACATGGTGCGAATTTGTGAACCAGTTAAATTTTTCACTATCCTTGACCTCCCTCTATTTTAAAAAGCATGCAAAAAAGCCCCCATCCCTAAAACAGGGACGAGAGCTAACTCGCGGTACCACCCTGATTATGAATACAAATAAACGTATCCATCTCTCAAAATCGCCTTAACGCGGCACTAACGGCAGTGGTTAGCTGCACTCCGGATTAGCTTTCTGTCATCCTTCATCTAGAGCTCCTTTCAGCCAGGAGAGCTCCTCTCTTGTACGCTAGTACGCGTTACAGATGGACTACAACATACTCAGGTCCTTCTACATTTTCATATCATACAAATATTCTATAGTACGAATTATAGCTACCTCGAAAAAATTTGTCAATTTCTTATAGTAATGAATCATTTGATTTTCCGCGGGCTAAAATGATTTTTGGAGTGGATGATTCCCACTTTTAGAACGACGAGGACCGGAACGGCTAAGATTAGACCCAAGATCCCACCGATCTCTCCCCCTGTTGTTAGCGCTAGCATAATCACTAATGGATGCATATGCAGACTTTTACCAACAATTAGTGGGGATAATATGTTCCCTTCAAGAAATTGGAGGCCAAAAACAATTACAAGTGTAATTAACACCAATTTAACTGACATGGTTGCAGCGATGATAACCGCAGGCACGGCTCCAATAATTGGACCGAAATAGGGAATGACGTTGGTGACACCAACAATTAAGCCCAATAGTAAAGGGTATTTTAAATGAAAAATCCAAAACATAAGGGCTGAGACATTGCCAATAATGATACAGACAAGGAGTTGCCCCCTTATGTAGTTTCCGAGTGATTCATCAACATCCTTGAGAAAAAGCGTGCCCCTCTTGCGCCACTTCTTTGGGGCCATATACCAGACAGCTCGTTTTATCAAAGGAAAATCCTTTAACATGTAAAAAGCAATGAACGGAATAAGCATCATAATTAATGCTGAATTTAAAAAGTGAATGGACATATTAACAATCATCGTCAAAAGGGAATCTAGCTTTTTTTCAAAAGTATCGATACCATCATTAATACCCGTTTGCAGACCGTCTGGCCATGCCTTTGTTTGTGCTTGGAGTTGAGTAAGCCTGCCCCTGTATTGCTCGGCAAAAATGGGTGCACTTTCAGATAAGTCTTTTAATTGGGCAATAATTGCTGGAATTCCTTTATAAAGGGAAAAGCCAATTCCTCCGAAAAAAAGTAAATAAATACAAAGAATAGCCAGGCCACGGTGCAGCCCTTTTTCATGTAATTTTTCAACAATGGGGTGAAGCAAATAAGTGATAAACGCTGCAATAAAAAAGGGGAGAATAATTATCGCAGCCACCTTTAATACAGGCATCCACACATTACCTATTTTTAAAAAGACATAAATAGCGATTAATAAAAGGAGCAAAAAACCAATCTGGTAAAACCATTTTACACGAATATCCAATATTGCTGCCTCCTTTGCCATAGTTTTAGAGACATTTGTTGGAATTATTCATCAGGAAAATCTGCGAGAGCAGTCCCTGCAGATATATGATTGATTTGTGTACAGCTATAATTACTTTTTTGTTGAAATATCATTATATTTCTCTGCTAAAAGTTAAGTTTCCGACAAGTATAGTAGCCCCTTTTAAAAATCCCCCTCGATTTTCGAGGGGGATTCATTTTTAAAATATCGCTCGTTTTACCTTCTTTTGCATTCGTTTCATTTGACGGCCTGACATCATATTATTTCTTTGTGCAATAGTATATGCTGCCATTCCTACACCAAAAACAACCATCGACGTCATCGTTTTATTCATACGTCTCACCTCTTTTGTAGATTTTGCTAATCAGAAATCATCATGATAATTTCTGATTTAGCGATGTGCAAATGCACCTAGTACTTTAAAGGGTATAACGACGTTCTTCTTCTTCAAATAAATCATCTAAGGAACTAAGTGACCCATCTTCTTCGACTTGATGGGCATTGATTAGACCATTGTTAGCGGTAAGTTCGATATAGCAATTCCAGCAATAATATTGGTTTATACCAATTTTGCCGATATCCTTGCTCTGACAATTGGGACAGTTAAACATGAAAGGGCACCTCGCGTAAAATAGGTTAATCAGAATTTAACTAATAAATTCTGAAAAGATAAATTAGACATGCCTCATAATCCACCCTCACCGGGCTCATCAATTGGCAAGTTCTCATTTACGTCAACGATAATGGCATCCTTTCCGATCGCTAAGGGCTTCTCGGACCTGACCACTTGTTTACCTTTCGTGATATCCGAAAAGAAGCCATCCGTGATTTCGTACCCTACGATTGTGCCCAATTCTTCTTGGAAATATACATCTTTCAATAAGCCAAGTGATTCCCCGCTTTTTGAAATCATCATCATTCCGTCTAAAGAATGTTGATGTGTAAGTGTATATTCCGAACTTTCCTTCAGTTTTTCCAATTGGCCGTTACCGTTAATCATGACCCCATCCCAGCCGAAGGATGCCACTTTTTGTATATCCAAAAAAAAGGATTGTTTGAAGAAAACGCCTTTTTTAACCAGTAGCCCTTCTACCTTACCGCTGCTTGAAATGCATAAATCACTAATCTCACCAATTTTTGCCCCAGTTCTCGTTTCAAATACCGGTTGTCCTTTTAATAAAGAAAATGTCCGCAAAGAGTTCCACACCTCCTGTGAACATTTATAGTTTTAGCCATTTATCATAAAATCATAAGGTGTAACGTTTTCCATACCAATCATTGGATTTGCCTGCATCATTTCTCGCTCATAGGACAAACTCTTACTGGCTAACTCAACATCTTCTTCACTTTTTGGATGTGTATCCATAATGGATTCTTGGAGCTTTACGGATAAAGTCGTTTGCCTGCTTAACTCATCCGCTCTTTCTACGCCCATTCTTAGCGCATCTTCTTCGCCGCAAATAATCAATGATTGTTTACTTCTCGTGATAGCCGTGTAGATTAAATTTCTGCGTAACATCCGGTAGTAGCTTCGTGTGATAGGAAGGATGACAATTGGAAATTCACTCCCCTGGGATTTATGGACGGAACAACAATAGGCATGGGTGATTTGGTTTAAATCCTGTCTTGTATATTCAACCTCATTGCCTTCAAAGGATACATAGATCATATCCGTTTTCTCGGTGTTTTCCTTTGCATAAATAATCGAGATAATTTCGCCTATATCACCATTAAACACATTGCTTTCAGGTTTATTAACAAGTTGGAGTACTTTATCGCCAATTCGGTATAATACATCTCCAAAGGCAATCTCCTTCCGAGACCCACCTGGATTAGGATTAAAAATTTCTTGCAGTAAAACATTCAAACTGTCGATTCCAGCAGGACCTCTGTACATGGGCGCTAACACTTGAATATCCTTCGCAGTATATCCCTTGTTTTTGGCATTTAAGGCTACCTTTTCAACAACTTGTGCAACCTGAACAGTTGAACATCTGATAAACGAACGGTCAACCTGCTTCACCATAATATCTGCGGGCAAAAAGCCTTTTTTAATTGAATGGGCCAAATCGATGATGGAAGACCCCTCCGCTTGGCGATAAATATCTGTCAAGCGGACAGTCGGAACTCGCTCGGATCTAAGCAAATCCTTTAAAACCTGACCTGGTCCAACAGAAGGCAGTTGATCCTCATCACCGACAAGGATGACCTGAATCGTTTCCGGGAGAGCCTTAAACAACTGGTTAGCCAGCCATATATCGAGCATCGAGGTTTCATCAACTATGATAATTTTTCCTTCCAGTTGGTTCGAATCATCATGGTCAAATCCTTCGGTCCCATTAAATCCAAGTAAGCGGTGAATGGTCACAGCAGGGAGTCCTGTCGATTCACTCATCCTTTTTGCCGCTCTACCCGTCGGTGCTGCCAGCAAGAAGGGAAAGGACTCTCCTTTCTTCTGGTAATCCTTAGGTTCTAAAGAGCAGCCATGTAATTCCGCATATAACTCAACAATCCCCTTGATAACCGTTGTTTTCCCAGTCCCAGGTCCTCCTGTTAAAATTAGCATCGGGGACATTAACGCCGTTTGAATTGCTTCTTGCTGTGTTGGTGCATAGTGGACCCCAAGCCGCTCCTCTAAACTACCTAACGAAAGTAAAAATTCGGATTCTGGAAATTGCTCCTCATACTCGGTTTGTTCAATGATACGGTGTATGTTTTTGACAAGCCCTTGTTCTGCAAAAAATAAGGACGGCAAGTAAATTCGTTGTTCTTCAACAATTACTTTGCCCTCTTCTTGCAACTTAATAACCTCGTTAGAGATGTCTATGTATTCAATTTGGTCACGCTTGTTTTCTTCCAAGAGGGCTCTAACTTGTTCGAGAAAGTCCTCAGTGGTTACGAACACATGGCCCGTTTGGATGCTTTCTTTTTCTAGTGTATAGAGACAGGCGGCTTTAATTCGGTCGGGGTGGTTACCAGAGATTCCTAGTTGGTGCCCAAGCTCATCTGCCCGTCCAAAACCAATTCCTTGGATCGTCTCAACAAGCTGGTATGGGTTCTTGTGAATAATATCAAGGGTCGTTTCTTTATAAACTTGGAAAATCTTTATCGATAACTGTGGTCCAAAGCCATATTGATTTAAGGCCACCATTACTTGTTCAAGCCCCTGATGCTCCATCAAGGTATCATATAGCGTTTTTGCCTTTTCAGGAGGGAGTTTTGGAATGGAATCCAGCAATGATGGAGTACTGAGAATTTTAGAAATTGCGTTTTCACCTAAGGTTTCAACAATGCTTTCAGCCGTTTTCTTACCAATCCCTTTAAACATTTCTCCTGATAAATAGGTGATAACTCCTTGTTTCGTTTGCGGCATATCCTTCCGGTAATGGCTGGTGTGAAATTGCTGCCCGAATTTTGGATGGTCCTTAAATTCGCCAAAAAAGAAATAGGTTTCTCCATCATGGATTTTTGGAAAATACCCTGTAACTACGGCTTCTTTATCTTTATACTGATCATTTGTTTCATCGACACGAATTCGTAAAACCGTGTAAAGGTTTTGTTCATTATGAAAAATTGTCACAATTGGCCTTCCCTTTACAAACTTTCCTTCTTCGGCAAATAAATCAAGTGTGTCCTGTTTACTCATTTTTTTGCTCCCCCCTCTCAACTTTAAGATACAAACTTATTGATTCTTTCCAATTAATTTTTTTGCATGACCTGCAAGATGATGATCTGGTTGGATTTCAAGGGCCATATTGAACATTTCGATGGCTTTTCCAGCATTATCTTTAAACGCATAGGAAACCCCAAAATTATAATAGGCATCCGTATGCTCCGGGTCTAGCTCGATACATTTCTCAAATTGAACCATCGCTTCATCAATTAATTCCAGTTGGGCAAGACATAAGCCATATTGAAAACGTGCTTCCGCATCAGATTCATTCAACTCAACACTTCTTTGTAAGTACGGAAGGGCAAATCGACCCTGGTCCAATGAAATGAGCGCAAGCCCTAACATAAAGAAATTATCGCTTGATTCCAGTCCTTTTTTCATGGCCAACTCAAACATATTTTTGGCTTCATTATAGTGTGCTTTACTGAACAATAAGTTACCAATACTATAGTAGGCCGACGCCGCATTTTCATCTATTTCAATTGCTTTTTGATAAAATTTGAGTGCTTTATCATCGTCACCTACGGCGGAAAGCACGTTGCCAAAATTAATATAGGCAATTGGATCTGTTGGAGTTTCCTCAATGGCTTCATTAAAAGCCTTAGCCGCTTCTTCCCAGTTGCCTTCCTGCATGTATTGTACGCCTAATTGATTTTTATCCATTTTATTCAACACCCTCCTATCGGAAATTATATCATATTTCTTTTGCAAAATGACCTAGTCCTTTAACCAAGTTCAACTTCTATTTGGTGGGATGATCCCGTCTGAAACTTGCTCGCAAAAAAACCTGATTCCGAAATCGGAATCAGGGGACTATTTTTACCCTACATACGTGAGACGGTCACCATTTTTATAAACTTTATCAATGGTTCCACCGCCTAGACATTCTTCACCATTGTAAAAAACAACCGCTTGTCCGGGTGTAATTGCACGAATTGGTTCATGGAATACGACCTCTGTTTGCGTGCCTTCTAAAATCCGAACGGTCACTTTATGATCTTCCTGACGGTAACGGAATTTCGCCGTACAAACAAACTCGGCAGGTTTTTCCTGATTCGATACCCAACTTACATCTGCTGCAGTAATCGAGTCGGAATACAACTTTTCGTGATGAAATCCTTGTCCTACATATAGGACATTTCTTTCTAAATCCTTTCCAATCGCAAACCAAGGTTCACCTTCCCCGCCAATCCCTAGTCCATGGCGTTGGCCGATGGTATGATACATTAATCCATCATGCTTACCTTTGATAACACCGTCAAATGTTTCCATGTTTCCAGGCTGGGCTGGAAGATATTGACCTAGAAACTCTTTAAAATTCCTTTCCCCAATGAAGCAAATACCAGTGCTATCTTTTTTCGTAGCAGTTGCCAGGTCTGCTTCTTTGGCAATCTCACGTACTCTTGGTTTTTCGAGATTACCGATTGGGAACATCACTTTACTTAACTGCTCCTGTGACAATTGGTTCAAGAAATAGGTTTGATCCTTATTTTCATCCAAACCGCGTAGCATTTTGTATTCTCCATCACGGAACTCAACTTGGGCATAGTGACCGGTAGCCAAATAGTCCGCACCTAAATTAACCGCATGCTCTAAAAATGCTTTAAATTTAATTTCTTTATTGCACATCACATCTGGATTCGGTGTACGCCCCGCTTTATATTCATCTAAAAAGTACGTAAATACTTTTTCCCAATATTGCTTTTCGAAGTTGACGGCATAATATGGAATACCAATTTGGTTGCACACACGCACAACATCTTCGTAATCTTCCGTTGCGGTACATACCCCGTTTTCATCTGTATCATCCCAGTTTTTCATAAAAATGCCGATGACATCATATCCTTGTTGTTTTAATAATAACGCTGCTACCGATGAGTCAACTCCACCAGACATTCCAACAACAACCCTTGTCATTATTTCCCCTCCTTTCACGCTTTTGTTAGTCGCTTCACAATTTTTGCAATATCATATGCGGCACGTTCCACTTGTTCGATCGTATTGCCGTATCCAAAGCTAAAACGAAC
>JAIMAD010000265.1 GCA_023512145.1 Bacillus sp. (in: firmicutes)
ATTTATATGTTTATAAAAATCGCGATGATATTCATTGTATTGTTCATACCCATTCACCATTTGCAACTAGTTTTGCGATTCGAGGATTAGATATCCCTTCATACACGACGACGGCAGCAAATATTTTTACAGATTATGTCCCGTGTTCTGACTTTGCTGCCATCGGTGAAGAAGAAGTAGGCAAACAAATTATTGATCATATCGGAGAATCACCTGCAGTGTTGCTCCGGAATCATGGAGTATTTACTGTAGGAAAAGATATTGAACATGCGTTGAAGGCAGCAGTTATTTTAGAGGAAACAGCAGAATATGCCCATTATGCTACATTGCATGAGCCTAATCTCATGCCCCTTAGCAAAGAAACTATAGATCAATGCAACCATTTTTATCGCACATCATATGGGCAAAACGAAAAGAATAACTAATCTATAGTAAAAGGGTGAGGAATTTGAAAAAATTATTGATTATGTGTGGAACTGGAATTGCAACATCAACTATCGTTACAGGAAAAATAAAAACGTGGTTAGAAGAAAATGGATTAGAAAATAAAGTGAAATTATACCAATCGAAAATAAGTGAAGAACTGGGCCGAATTGATGATTATGATATTATCGTGACGACTACCCTTGTCCCTGACAATATCAAAGATAAGGTTATTGATGGTGTTCCATTGTTAACTGGAATCGGAAAAGAAGAAATGTACGAAGAAATTAAAAGTCAAATTATTGCTTAATAATTAAAATCGGTTTGCTAGCAACAAAAAAATATTTCAGCAAGCCGTTTTTATTTTTCAAAAATGAAAGAGTCAATCAACCAATTTGTAAATTCGGAATCCATACATCAGTGGTAATATATTTCAAATATGAAAATAGGTCGGGATGTGAATTCCCCATTGTGAAGCTTTCTTCAACACACATCAACATTTCTTTGTCATTTAATCCATCTCCGTAGGCAATCGCACTTTCTTTCGATATGTTTAAATGCGCTAAAACCATGTTTACTCCTGTTTCTTTAAGAGCATTGTCCCGAAGTATATCATAGCAATGGTGGATTCCATCCACCGTTTGCTTTTGACAAGGTAAGTGCATTAACACAATCATACAAGGAGACATCCGAGGCCTTCAAATTAACGAAGGTCAAGGACAGAACATGCTCTATTTTTTCTGATTACGACTAAGAGCTTGGGTTATAAGGTAGTCAAATTTAGTAAAAAACTGTTTTGGGGCTACAGAATCTAAATGAATAAGATAGTTAACCTTACTAGTTGTATAGCCAATTCGTGGCGATGTTCACTCGCGATCATTAATACCTTTTCAACGCTATTCTGATAAATTGGCTTTTCAAAGCAGCTACTGCCGTTTATGAATGCAGCAGCACCGTTATAACCAATATATGAAAGAACGTTTAATTTTTCAGCCAGTTTTTTAATCTCGTGAATCGGTCTTCCTGTGGTTAAGCTAATATGGGCTTCTTTGTTGATTGTTTTACCGTGTCATCCGGTCTAATAATGGTTCCATCAATATCTAAAAATAATACTATGTATTTGGTCATATATCTTTACCTTTCGGTTAAAATTTATTTTTCTCGAAGTAGTAACGGTAGACTTCAAAGAATAAACAATATTCTTTTCCTTTTGCCATATTAATATATTTTACTGTATATCTAGAAATGATGAAACTCTATTATTGCTTGATATATGATTTGCGACCACGGAATTCCAAAAATAATAATCAATAATTTTCAATGGAAGCGAGAGGGATAAGGGAGGAATGGTTTTAAGCGACCTAGCCCTTTTCCCCTCTTCTTTATGGTTAAACTAGATAAATGGCAACTTTTTTACTTGACGGAATGTTTGATAAGTAATAAGATTCTTACAAATGTAACATATACGAACAAATGTAAAGGGAGGAAAAATAAATGATAAAAACTTTGAACTTACCTAAGATGATTACGGATGAGAAGTTGAAAGATTTATATAAAGAAATGTGGCTCATTCGATATTTTGATGAGAAGGTGGACCAGTTTTTTGCTAAAGGGATGATTCATGGAACTACACATTTATGTGTTGGTCAGGAAGCATCTGCTGCCGGTTCAATTGCCATAATTGGAAGAAAAGATAAAATTGTCAGCACACACCGGGGCCATGGACACTGTATTTCCAAAGAAGGTGACGTCAACAAAATGATGGCAGAACTTTTTGGTCGCGAAACAGGTTATTGTAAAGGAAAAGGCGGATCGATGCACATTGCAGACCTAGAAAAAGGAAACCTTGGTGCCAACGGAATTGTTGGTGGCGGTATTCCACTAGCTGTAGGCGCAGCCCTTACATCTAAAATGAAAAAAGAAAACTATGTTGTCCTCTGTTTCTTTGGGGATGGAGCTACAAATGAAGGTAGCTTCCATGAAGCGGTAAACCTTGCATCGATTTGGGACCTGGCGGTTGTCTTTATTTGTGAAAATAACCAGTACGGCATGTCAGGACCGGTAAAAGAAATGACACGTATTGAGAATATTGCTGACCGGGCCGTTTCATACGGAATCCCAGGTAAGGTCGTTGATGGAAATGATATGATTGAAATTATGAATACGGTAGATAAAGCAGTGGAATATGCGCGCGCTGGAAATGGTCCAACATTGATTGAAATGAAAACATACCGCTGGAAAGGCCATTCAAAAAGCGATGCGAAAAAATACCGGACACGTGAAGAAGAGAATGAGTGGAGAGCAAAAGATAGCATTAAACGTTTTAAAAATGTCTTGATTGAAACTGGTATTTTGACAGAAGAAAGTGCTAAACAGCTCCAAGACGCGGCTCTCAAACAAATTGAGGCTGCGGTTAAATTTGCGGAGAACAGTCCTGAACCATCCCTCGATAGTTTACTAGAGGATTTATACGCATAAAAACATCCATGAGTTCAACTCACAACCCCATCATGGCAAAGAATTAACTTTTGAGATGTACATCAGCATAATAAAGGCGCTGTGAGCGATACCTCACCAAACTTAATGGTCGGACTAACTATATTTTACAAAGTTGGCGCTACTCCGCCCCTTTTCCACAGAACATAGGAGGATGAGAATGATGGCTAATAGAGAGATTACCTATTTAGAAGCAGTTCGTGAAGCAATGAGCCAGGAGATGCGTCAAAATGATGATGTATTTATCCTTGGTGAAGATATTGGTGTGTACGGTGGTGCGTTCGGTGTCACCCGCGGGATGATTGAAGAGTTTGGGCCGGAGCGTATCCATAATACGCCGATTTCAGAAGCAGCAATTGCCGGTGCGGCAATCGGTTCAGCTTTAACAGGGATGCGCCCGATAATGGAACTCCAGTTTTCAGACTTTATAACCATCGCAATGGACCAAATGGTTAACCAGGCCGCAAAAACACGTTATATGTTTGGTGGTAAAGGAAAAGTGCCAATGGTGTTAAGAACGCCAGCCGGTTCTGGAACAGGTGCAGCAGCGCAGCATTCTCAAAGCCTTGAGGCATGGGTGGCACATATCCCAGGTCTGAAAGTAGTTCAGCCATCTACAGCCTACGATGCAAAAGGACTTCTGAAAGCTGCAATGGATGATGACAATCCAGTTATTTTTTACGAGCATAAATTATTATACAAGACGTCTTCCGAGGTACCTGAAGAACAATATTCGATTGAACTAGGCAAGGCGGATATAAAACGAGAAGGAAAAGACGTAACGATTGTAGCTACGGCTATCATGGTTCATAAAGCACTCGAGGCAGCAGCAGAACTTGAAAAAGAAGGAATCAGTGTTGAAGTTGTTGATCCTAGAACCATTGTTCCTCTTGATAAAGAGACAATCATCAATTCTGTGAAAAAGACTGGTCGATTAATCGTAGTCCATGAAGCGGTTCGACGTGGAGGAATTGGTGGCGAAATCGCCAGTATGGTGGCAGAAAGTGAAGCATTTGACTACCTAGATGCTCCGATTAAACGCCTTGGCGGTAAAGAAGTGCCAATTCCTTATAATCCGAACTTAGAAAAAGCAGCGATTCCACAGGTGCCTGACATTATTGCTGCTGTTAGAGAAACAGTTAAGTATAAATAGGAAGGAGGGTCTTAAGGTGGCAAAAGAACTTTTTATGCCGAAGCTTAGCAGTACGATGGAAGAGGGTACCCTCCTTCAGTGGTTTAAAGAAGAAGGGGACAGTGTCGAGATTGGTGAACCAATTTTTGAAATAATGACCGACAAAATTAATATCGAAGTAGAATCTTACGACGCCGGAATTTTGTTGAAAAAGTATTATGAAATAGATGATCAGGTGCCGGTAAATCAGATCATCGGTTATATCGGTGACGAAGGGGAAAGCGTACCAGATTCCTCACCAGGTATCTCTGGTTCAGAAGAAGAAGTACAGGAACAAGCCCAAGAGCAGGCTTCAACAGCAGCTGCGATCCCGGCCAAGGTGATCGCAGACCAAGATGGTGAAAAACCACGCGCAACTCCCGCTGCCCGTAAACTTGCCCGCGTGAACGAGCTCGAATTAAGCTCTATTCATGGAAGTGGACCAAATGGTCGTGTCCATAAGAAAGATATAGTGGCCGTTATCGAAAGGGTAGAAATCACACCGAAGGCAAGCCCACTGGCCCGTAAAATTGCACTAGTAGATAAAGTAGACCTAGCAGCTGTAAAAGGCAGCGGCATCAAAGGGAAAATTATCAAGAATGATGTCATTTCCACCGCTCCTAGAACAGAAGCAGCACAAGCATCCGTTCAATCACAACGAACGAAGATGTCAGGCATGAGAAAAGTCATAGCCGATCGAATGTCACAAAGTGTATACACAGCACCACATGTGACATTGACAACAGATGTGGACATGACGAAAGTGAAAGAACTTCGTTCGTCACTTCTTCCAATAATCGAACATCAGACCGAATTACGTTTATCCTATACAGAAGTATTGATTAAAGCTTCGGCCACAGCCCTTTCCCGTCATCCGGAAGTGAATGTATCCATTGAAGGTGACGAGATTGTTCGGCATGGACATGTTCATATTGGACTTGCAGTTGCAGTTCGGGGCGGTCTTATGGTACCGGTTATTAAAGATGTACTCTTTAAGGGACTTGCTGAATTAACAAAAGATGCAAAAGAAATTGGCAAACGTGCACGTGAAAACAAATTGCTTCCGGAGCAGTTGAAAGGATCTACCTTCACAATTAGCAATCTAGGGATGTACGCTATTGATGTATTTACACCGATTATTAATCAGCCTGAAAGTGCAATTCTCGGAGTGGGCAGAATCCAGGATAAACCTGTTGCCATCAAGGGTGCTCTTGAAATTCGCCCGATGATGACACTTAGTTTGTCATTTGACCACCGTGCAGTGGACGGTGCGCCTGCTGCCGCTTTCTTAACAGAATTGAAACAAATTCTTGAAAATCCTTTTGAGTTACTTGTATAATGAGGTGGAAAATTTGAAACCATCATATGAAATCGTCGTAATTGGCGGTGGTCCTGGCGGATATGTAGCAGCCCTTCATGCAGCAGAACTTGGCAAAAAAACAGCACTTATTGAGGCGGGTTTTCTTGGGGGAACTTGTTTAAACCGTGGCTGTATACCGTCTAAGACTTATTTAAAGCATTCGGAAATAATTGAACAGATTGAAAAGGCAAAAGACTGGGGAATTGAAACCGGTCCCCTGACCCTTTCGTTTGATAAAATGAAAAAACGAAAAAATGATGTGATAGAACGGTTGCGCAGTGGTATAGCCTTTTTGCTCAAACAGGGCAAAATTGATGTATACAACGGCTATGGATCTGTTCTGGAAGGCGGAATTGTAAAAGTAAAAAAGGAGGATGGAGAAGAGACAATCCAAGCAGAAAAGGTGATTGTTGCGACTGGTTCCACTCCGGCTGTGCCGCCAATCCCTGGGCTTGATGCCGTACAGTATGACACCAGCGACACCATCTTTGACATATCAGACATACCAAAATCCGTGATTATTATCGGAGGCGGGGTCATTGGCGTCGAATTTGCCACGATTTTTGCTTCCTTGAAAGCAGAAGTAACAATCGTTGAAGCTGAGGACCGGATTGTGCCAACAGAGGATGCAGAAGCATCAAAATTTTTGGCCAAGGCCTTAAAGAAAAAAGGCATCAAGCTTCATATTGGTGCTAAAGTACAGAAAGTGCAGGAAGCAGAAGGCATGAAAACAGTTGTGTGTGTAGATGCTAAGGGCAAAGAGCTTTCATTAGAGGCTGAAACTCTGCTAGTCAGCACAGGCCGCCGGCCGAACCTCTCGGCAATTAAAGAGGTAAGCCTGGAACAAAAAGGACCGTTCATTAACGTGGATGATAAAATGGAGACCAGCATGTCAAATGTGTATGCGGTTGGTGATGTGATTGGCGGCTGGCAGCTCGCTCATGCAGCTAGTGGAGAAGGTGTTGTCGCTGTAAATAATGCTGTCGGTATTCATGATAAAATGGATTACAAAGTAATGCCACGCTGCATTTACACGCTTCCGGAAATTGCTTCTGTTGGTTTGTCAGAAGAAGAGGCAAAAAAACATGGCATCGATG
>JAIMAD010000266.1 GCA_023512145.1 Bacillus sp. (in: firmicutes)
GTATGGAGTTATCGACATTTGTTCGAAATTCAGGCAAACAGAAATGAGACCTTTGTTTATGTAACTATCAGCACAGGGATTTCCTGCTCAATCATTCATCAGGGCACATTTTTCAGAGGAGCTGGATTCGCAGGGGAGCTGGGATTATTACCGGTACTTTCGAAGGGAGCCAATAGGAAAAATGAGCGGTTAGAAAAAGTGGCTGCAGGACCGGCTATCCAAAAATTGGCCGAAAGAAAATTGCATGTTAATACTATTTCACCAAAGGATGTTTTTGTAGGCTTTACAAATGGAGCAGTAAAATATCAAACAATTATCAATGAAATGACTGACAATTTAGCTCAAGGTCTTTATGCTATTTCTTGTTTATTGGATCCGCCAAGGATGGTATTCGGTGGCAGTATTATCGTAAATAATCCTTTTCTACTTGAGTTGATTAAAGAGAAATTAAAAGTCTATCAACTACCTGAACAACAACATATTTTAGAACAAATGTCCATTAGCACATTAGGACAAGATAATGGAATCGTTGGTGCCGGATTGCGCGTATTTGAAGTGTTCTAAAAATCAGCCAAACAAGGGAAAATTGACTCCCCCATTCTATTACTTGTTTTTAGAACCGTCCGTGAAGATCTTACTGAAATATAAAAAGAGGACCGATAGATATGTTTACGTTTAGTGAAGAAAAACTATTTTTGTTAGGTGCACGTATTACAACTGTAGAAATAAAGAACAACCCGATTTATGGAATCAAGCTTTTTCATTATATGTGGAGAAAAGTAGATAAATTCAAGCGTTCTTACGTAAATTGTCTGCTAAACATGAGCGAGTTCGTATCATTTTTACAGATGCTGGAACAGCAGCCTATGTAGGTGAAACAGTCATGCCCTATCTGAAAGAAAAAGTCGACGAAAAACAATGGGAAGTGCTTAGTTGTTCCAACAACCACTTTGGTGTCAAACCCTTATCAATTTTAAAAAACAGACTTTCCGACGCTTTTAGTAAGTGGAAATAGCCCTGAAAGTGTAGCAACCGTTGAATTAGCGTAAAAAATTGTCAGCGGTTTTTATCAGTTGACAATTACCCGTGCAATAGATGGTGAGTTAGCCAAGCGTACAAGATGTGGTAAAAATAATCTCTTATTGTTAATGCCTGAAAAAGCAAAAGACCAAGGATTTGCCATGACCGGAAGCTACTCGTGTATGACACTAACAGCATTGCTCGTTTTTGACCCGTTGCCAGCAGAAGAAAAGCTGATGATTGTCGATACGATTCGGCTTTATATTTCTAAAAACAAAGTGATGCCACAACACTCCTATTTATCTTCTTGAGTGCTTGGGTAAGCTCTGAACTATTCCAAGATACATTGAGATTTGCCAAAGTATCTGGTTCTACCTTTAATGGTGTATTATGTGGTCGTGCAACCTGGAAAGACGGTTTGGCACCATATGTTACAAATGGTGAACAAGCAGTGCGTGACTGGTTACAAGATACAGATAAAAAGAATATTGAAGAATTAAATACCGTTTTAATAGTGACAGCCAGTTCGTGGTTCGATAAAGTTAAATAAATGATTATTGCTAAAAATAGAAATAGCCTCGATTCATTTTGAGGTTATTTTTATTTTAAAAAGACGTTTTTTAAATACCTGGTAACGGATATGAAAAATTAGTTTTGATTTATTATTATATGAAGGGTAAGATATGGAAAGAATAGTGGCCGTTGGATTTATCAAGTAGTAAAGCCTGGCTGTAAATCATGTTATCATAGTAATAAGGATATTTTATAGAAGGAGTTTGGATTTTTTGAAAAAAACAGAAGAAAAAAGTACGTTACCGGAAAATTATGAGGAATTAAAAAAACAGGCAAATCGTAATTCTAATTGGCGAGAACGAATGGATGCAGTTGAAGAGTTAGGAAAGTGGAAAAACAGTCAAATAATCGATATCCTCACGCGATTAATGAATAATGATGCGGTGTATAAGGTTCAGGAAGCTGCATTCCGTAAGCTAAAAAAGTTTGGTGAAGATGTTGAATTACCACCAAGGAAAAAAGGCGACTTGATTAAGGATGTTACAAAAGTTTTGTTAAGAATTAAGAAGAGTTTGCCCGCTGGTCATAGCTTTGATGAGTTCAAAGAGAAGTTACAGAAGATGAGGCTTGATGTGTATGATACGTACGAAGGAGATAAGGGCGCAGACTTTGATAAGTGGCTTGAAAATATGTGGGCGTCTTTCCCAAAAAAATAGGGTAATTCCAGATGCAAAACACTTAATAATAAAAAAACCCGATTGCCGAATTTGCAATCGGGTTTTTGATGCGATGGATAGTCGAACAATGACATGCATTGTTGGATCGTTCCTGAGAAGGATGGTGATATAAGCAATATGGTAGTTCGAAGGGGTGATTATGGTAGATAAGAACGCATTTCAAAATGTCTGAAAGGGAAGAAATGGGATGTTTGTAAAGTATTTATGATAACTATCAGGTCTATTGTTCTAACTATTATTCAAATTATTTGTTGAAAAAACCACCTTTTTAATGTAAAATAAAACCATACTAAAGAAAAAGGTTAGGGATAAAACATGTATATTTCAACTAAGGCAATCGTCTCAAACTCTGAAATGATAAAGAATTATAAAGCATGCAGGGAAAAAGCAGAAGATTTAGGTAAGATATTTGTATTAAAAAATAACCAACCGGATGCTGTATTGTTTTCTATTACTGAATATGAAAGACTTTCAGTTCTAATTGAGTATCTGGAAAGTCTTGAAGAAAAAGATCTTACTAAGATTGTTGAGTCTCTTAAAAATAAGGAAATAGGAAAAAGTGCTCCATTGACTATATAAAAAGTAAAATTTTGCTGCATAGTTATATTAATTAATTAAATCAACAACAGGGTGGATTACTCATTTTAGAGTTACCACCTTTTAGTATATAACCTAACATATCCGCTCAGATTTGCTGATAAGTAAATAGAGCTCGTGTTAGATTGAAATATGGTGTTTAAATGTATTTATATAAGGAGGTTTATTAAATGACTTTGAAAAATGAAAAAAACGATGTTAGCAATGAGACAGAAGAGATTGTGACAGAAGAGAAAGAAAGTGTAAACGTTGCGAAGGTGTTAGCGGCAGGAATTGGCATTGTAGCTGTAGCTGCTGCCGGTGTAACAACAGGGGTTCTTATTGCAAGAAAGTCAGGAAAAGAGACACGCGAAGATTTGAAGAAGAAAGCAGTAAACACTGTAGAAACGATTAAGGAAACAATCCAAAAGAATGCAGAGTCGGTCAAGGAATCCGCAGGCCAAGCTGTAGAGAAGTTAAAGGATTCAGCAGGTCAAGCTGTAGAGAAGGCGAAGGATACTGTGGCACAAGTTGCTGAAACAGTAAAGGATTCTGAAAATCGTATTGAAGAGAAAGTAAATGAAGTCATCAAAGACGTTGATGGAAAAATGGAAGGTATAAAAGAGGACCTAAAAGAGGGTTACAATGAAATCAAAGAGGATATTCATAAAACTGCTGAAGATATTTCGAAAGAACTTACTAAATCTGTAAAATAAGGACACACAAAGATAATTTCATTTTCATTATAGACGGACTATTGTTAAGTAAATAGAAAGTTTGCTAAAGGGAGAGCCTTGATTGAGGTTGCCCCAGCTTCTATTTTAATAAAGAAGTCCTTCGAAAATAGGAATGATTGCACATTAACTCTTCAGCGCAGAATGTATGTGCTGCATATTCTTTATGATCATCCAAAAGCGAACAGTGACACTGTTCGCTTTTTCGTTTGGAGTTTGTATTGAGATGGTTGTGGAAAACATACAATGGTACTATTTGTGATTTTGAAAAATGAGGATAAAAGGAAAAGTAAATAATGTCTGGAAGGGGATACTAGTTTCTTCTGAATAGGATTAGTATAACTATTAGATATTTTATCCTAATTATAGTTCGAACTATTTATTGACAAATAGTTATTATTAATGTAAGATATAACTATACTAAAGAAAAAGGTAAGGGATATAAAATGAATATTTCAACTAAGGCCATCGTCTCAAACTCTGAAATGATAAAGAATTATAAAGCATGCAGGGAAAAAGCAGAAGGTTTAGGTAAGATATTTGTATTGAAAAATAACCAACCGGATGCCGTATTGTTTTCTATTACTGAATATGAAAGTCTTTCAGTGTTAATTGAGTATCTGGAAAGGCTTGAAGAAAAAGATATTACTAAAATTGTTGAGTCTTTAAAAAGGATAGAAATGGGAGGAGTGCCGCCTATTGAACATTTAAGTAGTGAAATAAAATAATTCGTTGTATATAAACATTCAATTCAAAAATCAATAGGGTGAAAAGCCCTTTTATTATATAAACTAGCACATCAGCTCTGATTAGATGATAAGAAAATAAAGCCTATGTTTGGTTTAAATAATGGTTTTAAATGTAATTATATTAGGAGGTTTTTTGAATGATTTTGAAAAATGAAAAAGACGATGTAAATAATGAAATAGAAGAGGTTGTAACAGGAGAGAAAGAGAGTGTAAACGTAGCGAAGGTGTTAGCGGCGGGAATTGGAATTGTAGCCGTAGCGGCTGCAGGTGTAACAACAGGTGTTCTTTTAGCACGAAAGCCAGGAAAAGAGACACGCGAAGATTTGAAAAAGAAAGCTGAAGACACTGTTGAAACGATCAAGGATACAATCCAGAAGAACGCTGAGACGTTGAAGGATTCCGCTGGAGAAGCTGTAGAGAAGCTAAAGGACACTGCGGCACAGGTTGCTGAAACAGTGAAGGATTCCGCAGGTCAAGCTGTAGAAAAGGTAAAGGAAACTGTAGCACACTTAGCTGACACGGTGAAAGATTCCACATCAGATGCTGTTGAGACGGCGAAGGATTCCGAAACTCTTGTTGAAGAGAAAGTGAGTGATCTCATCAAAGACGTTCAAGAAAAAACGAATGATATAATAGCGGACATTAAGGTAGGTTACGATGAAATCAAAGAGGATATGAATAAAACTACCGAGAATATTTCCAAGGACCTTACTAAAACTGTAAAATAAGCAACATACAAAGATCAGTGTATTTACATTTCAGGTTCTAATACCATTTATGTTTTGTGCACCACATAACAGGTGTAATTTATTTTCTACTGGACTTTTTCGTCCAGCAAGCAGCACTTGCTGGACAAACAAAGGAAGGGTGATGATGAAACATGTTATGGACAATAGCAATAATTTTCATAGTCTTATGGCTTCTCGGTATAGTTACTACATATACAATGGGTGGATTTATCCATATTCTTTTAGTATTAGCGGTAATTGTAATATTATTAAGAATAATTAAAAGAGTTTAAGATACTCACACAAATGAATAATGTGGAGGAAGATAAAATGGAAAAAGGTAATTTTAAGAGCGAAAACCAAGGAAACTTAAAAACTAGAAAAATCATTTATTATGTTTTAGGTATTTTAGAAGTTTTGTTCGCATTTAGACTTGTTTTTAAAGTACTTGGTGCAAATCCAGAAAGTACCTTTGTAGGAATGATCTATTCTGTTACTAATATTTTCCTCACACCCTTTGTTGGCATATTTAGAGGAGCTGTAACAAAGGGCATAGAAACACAATCTGTATTAGAACCACCACTTATTATCGCTATGATTGTTTATGCTATACTCGCCTGGGGTATTGTTAAGTTAATTGAAATCGCCAACAAGAATAAGAACACCGAGACGTATTAACTAGAATTATAGTTGAATTGGTTTCTGGTTGACTAATCAATGTGGAATATGAAGATTATTTGAACGAGGAAGCAATTGAAACAGCTTGAATCTGAATACTTGCTAAAGAATTTAAAGGATAATTAACAATAAATCATGTGACCCCTGTTCTCGATCATCCGAGTCATTTACCTAGTTTTTTCCACAGCAGCGTCCAGAGGGGACTTTCCTGTTTTTGGTAGATGTAATTCTTCTTGTAGTTTTTTGTTCTCTATCATAAGTGTTTGGTTATCAGTGGTTAGACTTTTTATCTGTTTATTGAGCTTAAATTGTTTTACAAAGGCGATCATTGTTGCAATTACAGCTCCCAATGCTGTTGAAATAAAAATGATTAGCGCCAAGGAGAGTTCATACTGTGCGAAAAAGATTTTCACAGGGACTGTGGCTGCGTTTGTAATTGCAAAGACCACGACTATAATTGATGCTATCAGAGATAAAATAAAGTATTGTTGCATAAAATGACCAACCTTCATTATGTATTTTTATTTAATTATACTTTTGTGCCGAGGTATTAGCAACAAGCCTTTCCTGAAAATCAAGTGATTAAAGTCAGACCATATATTTAGGTGCTATATATGTTTAAGATGAAAAAATATAAGCAGTATTTCTCTTCCTTTCCCATCATTATTTTGACAAATCTAACAATATTCGGTAAACACAGGTGGTATGCGCCAAAAAACCAGAGAGCATCAGTTCTCTGGTTTTTTGGCGCATTTCCGCATTTTTCCTGAATGTGCCTCTGATATTAAT
>JAIMAD010000267.1 GCA_023512145.1 Bacillus sp. (in: firmicutes)
TAAAAGGAAGAGAGTTCCATTGCCCCAAAAGCGGAAAAAAGCCCTCGTACGGTAAAAGGAAGAGAGTTCCATTGCCCAAAAAGCGGAAAACACCCTTCACAGTCACCATAAGAAATTATCCAAGGGTAAAATCCTCTGTTTTACTCGAAAAATCTAAGATGTCTCTTCCCTATCGATGTATAATTATCCATCAGAATCCTTCTAATCATTTTTTTAGACTCAACCACCTTGCACCATTCATGAACCCCACTGGTGGTAATTTTTAAATCTGGAAAAAGAAGCTTTAATTCCTTCACGCTCCGTAAAACAGCTGATTCGACCCTTTCTTCGTACCCGCATTTAGCACACACTACTTTCTTTTCTCCATCAGCAATCATAAATGAGTTGCATGGTGAGCAGACAATACCTTTTTTAACCTGTTCATAGTCATAGCGTGGCAACCGTGTATAGGGTGATTCATCTAGGTGCAGAGAAATTAATAGGTCAGCTAGCTTCTTGTGCTGGCCATTTAGTTTTGATGGGGTCATATTTAATTTTTTTATAAATCGATTAAGCTGTGTTGGAAAAATAATCTGTGGATTTAGGGGAGCTTGATATAGAGTAAACTCGGGGTTGATAAAAACCAGGTATGTTTCAACGGGAAAATTATATCCATGACTTTGAAGTAACTGGCGCAGTAAAGAATTACACCGTTTTACCTGATCCAATGGATTATTGATATCATTTCCAGATAATGTATGGAAACCCTCTGAATCATAGCGATAATCGCCTGCATAATTCTTTACCTCGATAGGGTAAATCGTTTCTTGAGAAATGATTAAGGTGTCGATTTGAAATACTGAGTTGTTAGACTCAAGGCACAAATCGTTAATAATAAGCATATCACTTTGAACAGTCTCAGTTAATTGGTCAAACATCACTTCCCCTTCATAGCCTTTTTCAAGGTTAAAATAGTACTTCTTTTCTTTTGGGGATAAATCCATTCGTGTGTTTAAAGATCTCATAATTAATAATTCAGTTGACTCAGATCGAGGTTCTAATGCCATGGTTCACTTCCTTTCATTTTAGTATAAGCCTAATTTCATTTTATAAAAAATAGGTAGCATGTGAAAAAGAGTTTATGACTATTTTGTTAACATTCAATCACAATCAGACTCAAGACCTAGAAATAATTCCATCTCCAGCCGTTTTTAGTATAGGGTAGACACTGTTACACTAATCAAGGAATTATTGAGAGGAAAATTTTTCTAAAATAAGCTAAACTAAGTTGAGAGAGATGTAGAGAGGAGAGAGGTTTTGGAGACAATCGTCGAACTGAAAAATGTAACGAAAGTAATTAAAGGAAAAACGATAATAGACAACATTAGTTTCCAAGTAAATAAAGGAGAGGTTTTTGGGTTTTTAGGTCCGAATGGAGCTGGGAAAACAACGACGATCCGAATGATTGTTGGCTTAATGGAGATTACATCAGGTGACATCACCATTGGTGGGGCGAGTATTAAAACACAGTTTGAAGAGGCTGTTGGTCAGGTCGGTGCCATCGTCGAAAACCCGGAAATGTATAAATTTTTGACGGGTTATCAAAACCTAATCCATTATGCAAGAATGTCAAAAGGGATTTCCAAGGAAAAAATCGCTGAAACGGTTCAACTCGTAGGGTTAACAAACCGAATCAATGATAAGGTAAAAACCTACTCACTAGGAATGAGGCAAAGATTAGGACTAGCACAGTGTCTATTACACGACCCGCAAGTGTTAATCCTTGATGAACCGACCAACGGTTTAGATCCTGCCGGTATCAGAGAAATTCGTGATTATTTGCGACTCCTAACTAGAGAAAGGAATATGGCTGTTATTGTTTCCAGTCATATGCTGTCCGAAATGGAAATGATGTGTGACAGAATTGGAATTATTCAAAATGGAAAGTTGATTGATGTTCAACATATCCAGGAATTTGTTCATGGTGCGGAAGTGACCTATGAGTTGGAGGTAGTTCCAAGCGATAGGGCTTTGTCATTAATACATACCGACTATCCTACTATTCGTGCGAACTCGTCAAGGAATGGAATAGCTGTTGAACTTCCAAAAGCAGAAATACCCAACCTAGTTAAAAAGCTGGTTGCATTGGATGTTCAAGTTTTTGGAATAAAAGAAGTGGCAAAAACCTTAGAGGATCGGTTCCTTGAATTGACATCAGAAAAGGGGGCAGATATTCATGGTCAACTTACTAAAAAATGAATGGATGAAAATTTTTAGACGCCCTGGAACCTATGTCATGATTGCCATCCTCATCGGAATCACATTGATGGTTGGTATCTTTTCTAAGTATCAGGAAAGTGATGTTGCTGTCGATAAAAATTGGGAGCAAACCTTACAGCAGGAAAATAAAGCTCTAAATGACCAGATGAAGCAAACAAAGATGGATTTTAAGAAAGAAATTACTATCAATAACTATCGGATTGAGCATAATATCCCCCCAAGAGAAAAATATCATGTTTGGTCATTCGTAAAAGATGCTTCTCAGCTGATTATATTAGCGGGTTTATTTACAATAATTGTTTCAGCAGGCATTGTCGCGAGTGAGTTCAACTGGGGGACAATCAAGCTATTACTGATCCGCCCCATAAATCGCAGCAAAATCTTGGCATCGAAGTATCTAACCGTTTTGCTGTATGCGTTATTGATGTTGGCGATTCTATTTGTTTTCTCGACCTTACTTGGAGCAATCCTATTTGGAATGCCTGACCAAGCTGTTCCCTATTTGAATTATTCCAATGGTCAAGTAACAGAGCAAAATATCGTTGTCCATTTAATGATCAATTACGGCTTAAGCTCAATCGATACGATTATGCTTGCGACGATGGCATTCATGATTTCGTCAGTATTTCGGAACAGCTCTCTTGCGATTGGCCTATCTATCTTTTTATTGTTTACTGGGGCGCAATTTACTCTTTTGCTAGCGATGAAATTTAGCTGGGCAAAATATCTCTTGTTTGCCAATACGGATCTATCGCAATACTTTGAAGGTATACCAATGTTAGATGGGATGACGCTGTCTTTTTCAATTATCATGCTGTTGGTTTACTTTTTCATTTTTCAATTTTTGGCTTTCTTTGTATTTAACAAACGTGACATAGCTTCCTAATAGAAAAGGTGTCAGGCAGCGGTGCCTGACACCTTTATTTATTGTTTTCGGGTTAGTTTTTCATAGACTGTTGCAAGCGCTTGTTCAAATTTTCCGGTTTTCTTGGGCTGGTAGTATTGCTTGTTTTTTATCTTGTTGGGCAAATACTGTTGTGGGACCCAGCCTGTTTCATAATTGTGAGGATACAAGTAACCGATTCCTCTACCAAGCTCTTTTGCCCCTTTATAATGGGCGTCACGCAGATGATCTGGTACTTCACCAACGAGTCCTTTTCGAATATCGGTTAGTGCCGTATCAATTGCCATGACAGCAGAGTTGGATTTTGGGGACAGGCATAATTCAATCACAGCATTGGCAAGTGGGATTCTAGCTTCCGGAAAACCAATTCTTTCGGCTGTTTCGATTGCCGCTAAGGTGTGTGCCCCTACTTGAGGATTGGCGAGACCAACATCCTCATAGGCAATGACAATCAATCTGCGGCTGATACTCGGCAGGTCGCCTGCTTCAATTAATCGACCAAGATAGTGGAGGGCGGCGTTTGCGTCACTGCCGCGGATGGATTTCTGGAAAGCGGATAGGACATCATAGTGCTCATCACCGTCTGAATCGGCAACCATCGCTTTTTTTTGCAGGCATTCTTCTGCTGTATTCATACCAATATGGATGATGCCATCACCGTCCTGATCGGTGGAGAGCACGGCTAATTCCAAGGCGTTTAAAGAACTTCTTGCGTCCCCATTCGATGCATTGGCAAAATGCTGTAGGGCTTCAGCTGTAACCTTAACCTTTAACAGTCCAAAGCCTCGCTCCACGTCCTCAAGGGAGCGTGTTAATGCTAGCAACACATCATCTGACGTGAGCGGTTTAAGCTCGAAAATTTGACAGCGGCTGCGAATCGCTGGATTAATGGCATGATAGGGATTACTTGTCGTTGCCCCGATTAACACGATCATCCCATTTTCCAAGTAAGGGAGTAGAAAGTCTTGCTTTGCTTTATCTAAACGATGAACTTCATCGAGAAGAAGAATGACTTTCCCCGACATTTTCGCCTCTGCTGCAACGATTTCCATATCTTTTTTATTATTGGTCACAGCATTTAGGGCCCGAAAGGCGTATTTTGTACTTCCAGCAATCGCACTGGCAATGGATGTTTTCCCGATACCGGGCGGTCCATACAAAATCATCGATGTCAGTAGTTTTGCTTTCACCATTCTGGCAATTATTTTTTCGTCACCAACAAGGTGGTGCTGACCGACGACTTCTTCGATTGTTCTTGGCCGCATTCGAAAGGCTAACGGTTTTTGCTGCATATTCATCTCTCCAAAAAATGCAATTTCAACGTATGATTTTTATCTCTCTATAGTTTTACCATACCATTTCCTTATGAAAAAGCATATTAAAGAAGAATATGTTATAATTTCTAAAACTATCAAAATACTATGGATTTTTCGGATATAGATTTTATAATAAGAGGTGGAAGTATGAAAATATCAACTAAAGGGCGTTATGGTCTTACCATCATGATTGAGCTTGCTAAAAATTATGGTGAGGGTCCGACGTCCTTAAAAACCATTGCCCAGGCAAATAATTTATCAGAACATTATTTAGAGCAATTGATTGCCCCTCTGCGTAATGCGGGATTAGTAAAAAGTATTAGGGGTGCATATGGTGGTTACATTCTTCCAAATATTCCTGAGAAAATTACCGCAGGCGATATCATTCGTGTGCTCGAAGGACCGATTACACTTATCGAAGGAATTGAAGATGAAGAGCCTGCCCAGCGTGAGCTGTGGATCCGAATTCGTGATGCCATAAAGGACGTCCTTGACAACACGACTTTAAAAGACTTAGCTACTCACAGTAACGAAAGTGAAACTGACTCATATATGTTTTATATTTAAGGGACAAAGTAATGGAAGTGAATAATTTTGATTGAAGGTGTAAATATGGAACGGATCTATCTCGACCATGCTGCGACCACGCCCATGCACCCTTTGGTTATTGAAAAAATAGTCGACGTGTTGAATTCTACTTTTGGGAATCCTTCAAGTATCCATTCTTATGGTAGAGAAGCACGTCACCTGTTGGATGGGGCACGCTCTGCATTAGCGGGTAGCATTGGTGCAAAGGAAAATGAGATTATTTTTACAAGTGGTGGAACAGAAGCGGATAATATGGCCTTATTTGGAGTGGCTGAAAGCTATCAAGAAAAGGGCAAGCATATAATAACAACAGAGGCTGAACACCATGCTGTCCTGCTTGCTTGCAATAAATTAGAAAAAAACGGATTTGAGGTCACCTATTTGCCTGTCGATGAAACAGGGCGAATTAGCATGGAGGAACTTCGTGCTGCAGTAAGGGAAGATACTATTTTGGTATCAATCATGTATGGCAACAACGAGGTTGGGACGATCCAACCGATTCAGGAAATTGGCCAGCTTTTAAAAGATCATCAAGCCATATTCCATACTGATGCGGTGCAGGCATATGGAATCGAAAAAATAGATGTCAATGAGTGTTTCATCGATTTATTATCGGTTTCTGCTCATAAACTCAATGGCCCAAAAGGAATTGGATTTCTTTATGCGCGGTCAACTGTGAAACTTTCTCCTCGTTCCTTCGGGGGGTCCCAAGAAAGAAAAAGGCGTGCTGGCACCGAAAGTATTGCCTCCATTGCTGGATTAAAGGAAGCTGTGTTAATCGCAAGTAATGAACGATCGACCAAGCGGACAAGGTTCCTTAGCTTCAAGGATGCTTTAAAACAACGGCTCCGTGACTTAGATGTTACGTTTGAGGTAAACGGATCGCTTGAACATTCACTGCCACATGTATTAAACTTAAGTTTTCCGGGAACAAGTGTGGAAACTATGCTGGTCAATCTTGATTTAGCGGGCATTGCCGTTTCGAGCGGGTCCGCATGCACTGCTGGTTCAATTGAACCATCCCATGTCCTTGTTGCCATGTTTGGAAACCAATCAGAGCGCTTGATCAATTCGATTCGGTTTAGTTTTGGTTTTACTACGACAATGGAAGAAATTATCAGTGCTGCAGAAGAAACTGCAAAAGTAGTAAGTCGTCTAAAAAAATAAATTTACTACGTTTTGCGGTAAAAAGAGAGGCGAAAAAAGTGGAAAGAAAAGATCCGAAAAATACACGAGTGGTTGTCGGAATGTCAGGTGGCGTTGATTCGTCGGTTGCTGCGCTTTTATTAAAACAACAAGGGTACGAAGTCATCGGTATTTTCATGAAAAACTGGGATGATAGCGATGAATTGGGTGTATGTACAGCAACAGAGGACTACAACGATGTCATCCGTGTTTGTAACCAAATTGGTATTCCCTATTATGCAGTTAATTTTGAAAAACAATAT
>JAIMAD010000268.1 GCA_023512145.1 Bacillus sp. (in: firmicutes)
CATTTCTTCTCCCCCTTCGGTATCGTGTTAATTTTTTCATTAGTCTTTTCCTTATATTTTAATAGTAAAGCCTTTTCCATTTTAAAGGATTGACGTCCATCAAATTTTATATAATTTCTTTTGTAGAGCCCCATTTTAATAAACAAAAAAGTGTCAGGCGCCATCCCTTGTTGTGGATAGTTCCTGACACCAAGTCTATATTTAAACAATTGTACCCAAATCCTTTATCAAGCTTTTGCCCAACTCATAGAACCTATCCATTTCTTCCTTTGGTACTAGTGCACCACCTGTCGCCCATACAATATGTGTGATTTTTTTGGGATCCAGATTGTTTTGTTCTGCATAATTGGATGCAATTATTTTACCAGGACCAATTAGCCCTGCAGTTGCTGAAGGTTCCACATATAGTCCTTCACTGTCAGCTAGCGTTGCCAGTAGTTCAAATAATTCATTATCTTCAATCGTATAAACACCACTTATTAATTTATCACTAACAGAAGAAGCAAAGCATGAAGGACGTCCGACAGCTAATCCATCCCCTTCTGTACGGTTATCTATGCCAAAATCCTGAACACATACTTTCTCCTTTTCTCCGGTTAACAAGCCAATTAACACAGCCGGCGAATGGGTTGGTTCTACAAAGAAACAATGAACATTATCGCCGAAAATTTGCTTTAATCCGAACGCAACTCCACCAGGAGAACCGCCGACGCCGCACGGTTGGTAGACAAATAAAGGATGCTCCGCGTCTACGATGATTTTTTCCTCTTCAAGCTGTTTTTGTAACCGAATAGCTGCAACGCTATACCCTAGGAATAAGTGTTTAGAATCTTCGTCATCAACAAAATATCCATTTGGATTCTTCTTTGTTTGTTGTCTGCCAGCTAGTATTGCCTCGCCAAAATCTCCAGTGAACTCAATCACCGTGGCCCCTTTCTCCCTCAACAAGTCTTTCTTCCACTGTTTGGCATCAGAGGACATATAAACGGAAACTTGAAAACCTAATTTGGCACCAATAATGCCAATACTTAAACCCAAATTGCCCGTCGATCCAACACCAATCGAGTACTGGCTAAAAAACTCTTTGAATTTTCTACTAGAAAACGACGTATAATTGTCCTCTTTTTTAAGTAAACCAGCTTCAATTGCTAATTTCTCTGCGTAATGAAGGACCTCATACACCCCACCACGCGCTTTAATCGAGCCCGCTAACGGCAGTTCGTTGTCGCACTTCAGATATAACTCACCAACCAACATGGCACTGTATTTACTGTTTAGCTCATTTTTCATGTTTGCTATTTTTCTTAATGGTGATTCAATCATGCCATTTGTCACTCTTGTCTCAGGAAACTCCATCGCTAAGAATGGGGCAAAACGCTTCCATAATTCTGCAGCATCCTCCATGTCTTGTTTTGTAATTGGCAATGAGGCTATTTCCTTCATACTTTTTAGATTTGGATTAAACCAAACAACGGGTACTAAGTCGATGATTTTATTTAACAACGGATATTTTTTGATCCATTTAGCTATTTCCATTTGTTCAATGGCCATGTTTCCCATCCTTTTTCTAAGTTGATTTTTGTAATGTATGCCACTTGCACAAATCCAACACATTTAGTTTTTTGGCTCTTTCCATAATTTTTATTTTATTCCCGATTTGAGCCTTATGTTAGCCTCTTATTCTAACACAAAACGACCCTGACCATAACTTCGCTATTCTCGGCGATAACTTATCAATGGCGGTTAGATTTCTCCCTTCATTTTCTTCTCTTTAATAATAAGACACTTTTTATTTTAATTAATTGACCTCTATCAAGGTTTTCACTTTTCTACTTTTCTAAACTATTCTTTTAGGACTACATCAAAAGAACTATCATCGCGGCGAAGTTACTGCTGGAGAATGATAGTGCCAGGAAAGGTGATATCAACATTGAATCCATTAAAAGGATCATTCTAGTTGTTACAGGAGTTGCAGGTATATTGGGTCAAACAACCTTTGTGATAGTGGGTTTTGTCAACGAAGGCGATATACATGTCAAAGTAGTATAATAAAGGAGACAACACATGTAGCAGCAAAAAGCTATTACACAAAATACCTGCGGTTTAGCAACTGTAAACACGTTGTCTACCCAGTTTAGGAGGGTGATAAAATGAAATCATCTCGATTTCCACAGTTCTACATGAAAACAATGGACGAGCGTTTAGCACTAATTGCGAATTATGCTAATTTATCTAAAGAGGAAATAACTGCACTTGCCAGCCAAGGGGCATTGACACTCGAGCAGGCCGACAAAATGGTGGAGAACGCAATCGGTATCTACTCATTACCACTTGGTCTCGGTCTCAATTTCTTGATCAATGGTCGTGATTATGTCATCCCGATGGCAATTGAGGAACCCTCTGTCATTGCTGCTGTTAGCTCGGTAGCGAAGTTAGTCCGCGCTACTGGAGGGTTTCATGCTAAAGCCTCCAATCGGCGAATGGTTGGACAAATTCAAGTGGTTAACGTACCAAATCTCGAACAAGCCGCAGCAAACATCTCAAAGCATCAGTCTGAATTAGTGAAACTAGCGAATGAGGCCCACCCATCATTGCAAAAACGTGGCGGTGGTGCTAAAGACATTGTTATCCGTTTCCTAAATCAAGAACCAAATGCGCTCTTTCCACCAATGCTTATCGTTCACTTACTTGTGGATACACAAGAGGCAATGGGCGCCAATATGGTCAATACAATGGTTGAAGCAATTGCCCCAACTGTTGCGCAGCTGACTCATGGGGACGTTCATCTTCGGATTTTATCAAATTTCGTTGATGAATGTGTGGCAACCGCACATTGTGTGATTCCACCTGAATTATTGGCAACAGATGAATATACTGGTGTTGAGGTTCGTGATCGTCTGATATCGGCCTATCAATTTGCTGCTTCTGATATATACCGTGCCGTTACACATAATAAAGGTGTGATGAACGGTGTCGATGCGGTCGTAATCGCGTCTGGAAACGACTGGCGTGCCGTTGCAGCTGCAGCGCACGCCTTTGCATCACGCACTGGTCACTATGGCTCGATGACAGCTTGGACCGTAGATGATGACGGTAACCTCTGCGGTGAACTGACGTTGCCAATGCCTGTTGGGATCGTTGGTGGCAGTATAAAGGTTCATCCAATCGCAAAACTAACCCAAAAAATAACGGGTATTCATTCAGCACGTGAACTTAGTCATCTAATAGTTACAGTTGGACTTGCCCAAAACTTTGCTGCAATAAAAGCTCTCGTAACTGATGGTATACAAAAAGGACATATGGCCCTGCATGCCCGCTCGCTCGCAATGGTTGCCGGTGCGAAGGGTAGTCTAATCGATATTATTGCTGGTCAGTTAGTGGTTTCCGGAGAGATTAATTCTCAAAAAGCAGAAGAATTATTGCGTGAATACATTATGTGAGTTGCACTTAAGCAAAGTGTTAACTGAATTATCCAGCAAATTTTCACAATATCCCTAATCACTTAATCTCTTCTATAGTAAAAGGATGGTGCCGGTGCACCATCCTTTTTAGACTATTATCCTATTATAGATATTTTCAAATTCTTCAACAGGGATTGGTTTACTGAAATAAAACCCTTGCGCCTCGGTACACCTTTGTTGAAGCAGAAAGCTTATCTGTTCTTTCGTTTCCACTCCCTCTGCAATGACCTGAAGTTTTAAGTTATGTGCCATGGCTATAATGGTCTTTACAATGATTTCATCATTACTGTCAGTAATGCACTCTCGGATAAACGACTGATCGATTTTTAGTTTATCAATTGGAAAGCGCTTAAGATAATTAAGCGAACTATAACCTGATCCGAAATCATCAATGCTTATCTTAACACCAATTTTTTTCAAATCCAAAAGCGTTGAGATTGTTCGTTCAACATCCATCGTCATACTTTCAGTAATTTCAATTTCTAAATATTTTGGATCAAGCTCTGTCTCGATTAAAACTTGTCGAACAATTTCCGCCAAATTCGATTGCAGGAACTGTTTGGCTGAAATATTTACAGCTACCGTGATTGGTGGTAGGCCATTTACCTGCCACCTTTTATTTTGCTGACAAGCATTCCGTAGTGCCCACACACCTATCGGAATAATTAAACCTGTTTCTTCTGCCACAGGGATGAATTCACCAGGTGAAATTATTCCCTTTTCAGGGTGTTTCCAGCGTATTAAAGCTTCAGCACCGATGATTCTATTTGTTTCAAGATTGATTTGTGGCTGATAATAGAGAAGAAATTCGTTCCGTTCAAGTGCTTTACGTAATTTCATTTCTAAATCTACCTCATATTGCGATTTATCAATTAGATCTTTAGTGAAAAATTGGAAATTATTTCTCCCAAGACTTTTTGAAAAATACATCGCCATATCAGCCTTTTTAATGAGCATATCATAGTTTTCACCGTGTTCTGGGAAAATACTGATGCCGATACTTGGGGTGACGATTATCTCAAGATGATTTAGATAACACGGAACTGAAAATATAGATATAATCCGTTCTGCAATATCCCTAGCTCTTATCTCAGTTGTATCAGGGAGTAGGACGGAAAATTCGTCTCCGCCATACCTTGCCACGATATCCCCCTCATCCATACAGCTTTTTAGCTTCTTGCCAATTTCTATTAATAATTTATCCCCAACTTCATGTCCCAACGTATCATTTACCACTTTAAAACGGTCCAAATCAAGAAATAATAGTGCGAACTTTTTGTTGTTTTCAGTAGAATTTATCACCACTTCATTCAACTTTTCCCGTAATTGATATCTATTTGGTAAATCTGTTAATTGGTCATGATAGGCCATATGTTTAATCATTTTTTCTGCTTTTAATCTTTCTGTTACATCGATGACAGTACCAATAATTGCCTTCTTGCCGTTATATTCAATTTTCGAACCATATATTTCTAAAGTCATTATACTTTTATCTTTTCTGTATCCCTGATATTGATAACTATTTTTAAGCTCTTCATTTTTAATGAGTTTCATAATATTTTCTAATACATATGGAAGGTCTTCCGGAACAATGGAATCCAGTAAATTCATAGACATAATCTCTTCATGACTATAACCGCTCATTTCACACAACCGAGGATTTACATAAACTAGCTCTTCATCTTGTAAAACATAAACTCCTACTAGGGAATTTTCGACAACACTCCTGTATTTAGCTTCCGCTTCAATGATATCCAGTTGCGCTTTTTTATAATCCGTAATATCTTTTAAAAGTCCATAAATTCCTGTGATTTTTTCATTTACAACTATCGGTATGTTTGTAACCTTTATATCTCTGAGATTACCCTGCTTATCTACCACTTGACACTCGTAAGTTGATGCTATTCCATTTAATGCCTGATAATACTGTCCAATCACCCTTTCTAAGTCATGAGACGCAATTAAAGGAGCAAATGGTTTATTAATTAATTCTTCGATACTATAACCAATAAATAAAGATACTGCCTTATTTGCACTGAAAAAATTTCCTTCTAAATCAAACGTTAAGATTGGATCTGGATTTTGTTCAAATAGCGATTTGTAATACTGTTCATTTAGTTGGATTTTTTCGGACTGACTGGCAAATTCCCAATCTAATCTAGAGGTGATTAATAGAAAAATAACCATCATACCCGTACCGATAGCCAGTCCTACAGCTAAAATTGTTGGATTCATGACCTGATATAAATATGGATTAAATTCATAAAAATAAGTGATTTTATCAATAATCATCGAAAGGTAATGGCCACCACTTAAAGCCAATCCCATATAAAGCCCACTTGTCACTTTTTTCTTAAATGAGGCTTGATTGCTAGTACCACTAGTTTGATATACTCTAAATGACAATGATGAAAATATACTTGTAAATAATAGAGAAGCAATAAATTGGTAGTCAGTATAAACTATCGAATAATGGAAAGTAGTTGCAGCCATTCCGATATGGTGCATGGTACTAAAACCAATACCGATAAGGGTTCCACTAGTTAAATATTGATATTTAAAAGGCCTTTTATTCATGACTAGTAATGTGAGTAGCGTGGTTAGCAGGGCAATTCCTAAGGATACAAGAATATTTATTATTCGATAATTAAGGGGATTAGGAAGGTCAATTGAAAACATTCCTATCAAATGCAGCGACCAGATACCAACCCCTAATATGACAGCACTAGTTATTAACCAAATCTTTTTTTCTCTTCCATTAGACTCTTTTGCTTTTGATAAAATCTCAAAAGCAGCATAGGAGGTAATAATTGATGTGATGATTGATCCATGACGGGTGAATGGTGTAGTCGGTAATGATCGTGTAGATGGGCTCCCGCCAGCCGTTTCGCCCTTTCAGTACGGACAGCATACAGCTTGCGAACGGATGCGTGGCGATAAACGCATCGGGCTGCACGCTGTTGATCAGCTTTTTCAGCTTGTTGGCGAGCAGCTTGTTCATCCACACGTTCATATCGAAGAAACGGATTTTTTCCGTATTGTGGTAAATC
>JAIMAD010000269.1 GCA_023512145.1 Bacillus sp. (in: firmicutes)
GTTGGGGAGAATACATTAATTGAATCGAATATGGCGACAATCGTCACTGAGTTAAAACTAGTTTCGGAAAAAGCCAGTAAACATTTAAAATCGATGCATTTACTTACTTCTATCAAATTATAGAAAGGAGTTAGGAAATGGTAACAATAGCACTGACTGGCGATTCTTTTATTACACAAAGATTGCCGCGAAATGAACACCATTTAATTGAAATTCAACATTTCCTTGCGAAATTTGATATACGATTTACAAATTTTGAAGTAACGTTACATAATTTTGACCAATCAGCAGCGGCGACAAGTGGTGGGACCTGGGCGGCAGCCCGTCCGGCTATCTTAAAGGATGTGGAGTGGCTCGGGTTCAATATATTGGCCTGTGCCAATAACCACAGTCTTGATTGGCTCCATGGCGGATTACTTTCCACGATTGATTGTTTGGAAAAAAGTGATTGGGTCTTTGCTGGCATTGGCAGAAATCTGGCCGAAGCTTCTCAGCCCAAATACGTGGAAACAAAAAATGGTAGAGTTGCCTTCATTTCTGTTACCTCTTCTTTTGAACCAGGGCACAGAGCAGGGGAACAAAGACCTGATGTTCTGGGCAGACCTGGAGTGAATCCGCTTGGACACAAAAAGGTTCATCGGGTAAGCAAGGAAAGCCTAAAGGCCCTTCAAGAAATAGATATGAATACAGAAATAAACAGCACAAGGAACATCAATGTAAAAGAGGGCTTTTGGAAGGACAGCACATATTCATATGTATTTGGCAACCTGCATTTTGAAGAAGGAGAACCAGGTACTTCTACTTATATGGATCAAGTTGATGCCCATCGAATAGCTAAGTCCATTCATGAGGCATCCCGCCAGGCTGATATCGTATTCGTCAGTCTTCATGCTCATGAAATGAAGGGTGATCAAAAAAATAAACCGGCTGATTTTTTACGAGAGTTTAGTAGGTTTTGCATAGATAAAGGGGCAAATGGGGTTATCGGGCACGGCCCACATATCTTAAGAGGAATAGAAATTTATAAAAACCGGCCTATTTTTTATAGTTTGGGAGATTTTATTTTTCAAAACGATACGGTAGAAAAACAGCCTGCTGAATTTTATAACCTTTACGAGCTTGATCATCGCCATACAACAGCAGATGGGTTTGACGCAAGAAGTCAAAACGGAACAAGGGGTCTCGCTGCTGACACGAAGGTATTTGAATCTGTGATTGCATCATTTGATATAGAAAATGGGGCTATTAGTGAGATTGAACTGGCCCCGATATCCTTAGGTTTTGAAAAAAATAGGGCAGGAAAAGGGAAGCCAAAGTTTGCAGATAAAGAGCATGGGGTGAAAATTATCCAAGAACTTCATGAATTATCATTAGAGTTTGGAACGTTGATAACAATAAAAAACGGTAAAGGATCTATTTCATTGTAGTTTTCTAATCTAGAATATCAAGGAATAACGGGGGAATCTCGTATGGAGATGAAAATCAGATACCAAACTTTATTAGATAAAATTAATCAATATAACACCGGTGAAAAGGGAATTACACGAGTCGCCTATACAAATGAAGAGCAAGCGTGCATCCACGCTCTTATGCGCCTGTGTAAAGATGCAAAAATGACTGTCAGACTTGATAACGCCGGAAATGTGATAGCAAGAAGAGAAGGAAGAAATAATGAACTGCCACCTGTAGTTATCGGATCTCATATCGATTCGGTCTATCAGGGCGGGAAATATGACGGAGTGGTAGGGGTTACAGCAGCCCTTGAGATTATCCAGCGATTTAATGAAAAAGGGATTGTAACGGAACACCCGATTGAATTGATTTCATTTGCCTGTGAAGAATCGGCACGTTTTGGTGTATCAACAGTTGGGAGTAAAGCGATGGCAGGTCGGCTCGATAAGGAGAAATATCGCCTTTTAAAAGACCGGGATGGAATCACTATAGAAAAAGCCTTTTCACTTTGTGCTCTTGATTTTACTAGTATTGATCAGGCAAGCAGAGCAAATGAAAAATTCAGGGCTTTTTTCGAAGTGCATATTGAACAAGGCCCTGTGCTTGAAAATGAAAATAAGAAAATAGGAATTGTTACTGGGATTGCTGCTCCTGCTCGTTTTATCGTTACCATCTTCGGGAAAGCCTCGCACTCAGGGACTACTCCGATGAATATGAGAAAAGATGCGTTTCTTGGATCGGCAGAGATTGCACTTGAATTGGAAAAAGCTGCAATTCGTGAAGAGGTCCATGGTACGGTTGCAACTGTTGGGGTCCTGGATGTCCAGCCGGGAGCGATGAATGTGGTACCGGGCGAGGTAGAGATGAAAATTGATATTCGTTCCTCCTCCATCGAGTCAAGAACTCGGGTGATCAATCACTTATATGAAACGATTTCTTCCATCGAATTACGAAGACAGTTCCATATTGAAGCGAAAGAAATCAGTATGGAGGATCCAGTGCTTCTTTCTTCCGAACTCGTTGATTCAATGAAACAGATTTGTGAAGATAAACAATTAGCATATAAACTCATGCAAAGCGGAGCAGGTCATGATGCCATGAACATGACGGGATTTGGACCGGTCGGGCTGATATTTATTCCATCAGAGGATGGATTAAGTCACCATCCAAACGAACATACCGAACTAGAAGATATTTTAACGGGTATTGATTTATTAGAAGCTGTTGTCCTTCACACTGCAAATGTATTGGAGGTCAATGATGAATTTAACAAAGGCAGAAATTATTTTTAATGAGCAGATTAGCCTTAGATATTGTCATATGAAAATAGCAATAGTTGGTTGGAGTGTTACAGATGTCAAAGCGGGGCAATTCTTTCATATTAGAACGCATGATAGCTATTCACCATTGCTGAGACGCCCGCTTAGCATCTACCGAATCAATGAAGAGGATAATACATTAGAATTTCTTTATCTTGTAAAAGGGGCAGGAACAAAGGAACTTGCTAAAAGAAAACCAAAAGAGCTTCTTGACATCCTCGGGCCACTTGGAAATCGATTTACTACCCGAACTGGAAGTAAAGGCATCTTATTAGTTGCAAGAGGGGTGGGAATTGCTACACTTTCAGCACTTGCTTATGAGACCGGGAAAAATGGGACGCCGTGTTATGCGATCTTAAGCGCAAGAACAAAAGAAGATATTTTGGTAGAAAAAGAGCTTACTAGCGCCGGAATCAAGACGTTTCTTGTTAATGATCAAGACGGAACGAGTGACCCTGAGGCCGTTAAAAAACTGTCGGAAGAAATTATTAGCAGACATCAAGTTGATTCCGTCTATACATGCGGCTCTAAAAGGTTATCCATTCTTATGAAAGAATTGGCTGAACGGTATCAAATGTTTGCTGAAATAGCACTTGAGGAAAACATGGGCTGTGCCATGGGGGCATGTTTTGCCTGTGTTTGTGATATTCAAGAGGGTGATGAAATCCGTACCATCCGTGTTTGCCAGGATGGACCTGTCTTCCCACTGAAAAAGGTGATTTTGTTATGAGTAACTTATCAGTTTCAATTGGAAGTCTAACATTGAAAAACCCAATTATGCCGGCATCGGGGACTTTTGGTGAAGAAATGGCTAAGCTACTGGATTTTAACGAGCTGGGGGCACTTCTTCCAAAAAGCATTACAAAAACGGTGCGTAAGGGGAATCCAACGCCAAGGATCTGTGAAACAACCGGGGGAATGATAAACTCCATTGGTATTCAAAGCAAAGGGCTTGAGTATTACCAAAAGGTAACGGTCCCTTTTTATTCGCAATTTTCCAGTCCACTTATCTCGAGTATTTCAGCGGACAGCGTTGACGAATTTGCAGAAGTCAGTGAGAAAATTGCGGCAATGAAGGAAGTTGCTGCACTTGAACTGAATATATCCTGTCCAAACTTGAAAAATAATGGGCTGGCTTTTGGAATGGATGAAAAGGTAACCTATCAGCTAGTCAAAAAAGTCCGGCAAGTAACAGATAAACCGATCATTGTTAAGTTATCTCCAAACGTGACGAATATTGGGGTGATTGCACTAGCGGCAGAAGATGGTGGAGCGGATGCCCTTACCGTGGCAAATACCTTCATAGCAATGGCGATTGATATTCATACAAGAAAGCCAAAAATCGGCAATGTCATCGGGGGAATTTCGGGTCCAGCCATAAAACCCCTTGTTGTTCGATTGATTCACCAGGTTTATAATGTTTCATCCTTACCGATTATTGGCAGTGGTGGTGTGATGACTGGCGAAGATGTGATAGAAATGATGCTTGCAGGCGCAACAGCAGTTCAAGTTGGAACAGCAAATTTTGTCAATCCGACCGCAATGATCAGTATTTTGAAAGAAATTGAGGATTATATGCAGCTGTACGAGATTGATCATATTAAGGAACTAATTGGCCAAGTAAAGTTAGGATAAAGGAGCGATTTCGATGTGGGATCATGTTATAAAAAACGGCACTATTTATTCAGGTACTGATTTTATTAAAGGAAATCTCTATATCAAGGATGGGAAAATTGCTGCCATTTCTGAAACGGAGCTTCAAGGTGAAGCCAGAAAAACAACAGATGCCTTTGAAAAGTATGTTCTTCCGGGTTTTATTGATACACATGTGCATTCGAGAGACCCAGGGGCGACGTACAAAGAGGATTTTTACTATAGTACCCAAGCAGCGGCAGCCGGCGGAATTACGACTGTTTTTGAGATGCCAAACACCAACCCACCGGTTAATAATGTTGAAAATCTCCATAAACAGAAGGACAATCTTACATCAAAAGCACATGTTGATTTTGGGATATGGGGAATTTGTCTTGGCGATTTGAACATGTTGGATCTTGTCCCACTCCACAGTGCAGGGGTAATCGGCTTTAAGTTTTTCTGGGGTTATGCGATTAATAGCAAAACATTCCAGTTAATGTATAACTATAAAGACGGCGATGAAGGAGTCATTGCACCACTCGGAGACGGTGAGGTTTATGATATCTTCCAGGAGGTCGAAAAAACAGGTCAACTCCTTGCTATCCATGCCGAAAACAATCAGATTATCCAGAGACTTACTCAAAAGGTAGAGGAATCCGGAAGACGAGATTATGAAGCGCTGCTTGAAGGCAGACCGAACCTTGCGGAAGAAATGACCATTCAATCGGGAATTGCAATGGCGAAAAAGATCGGAACCCGTCTCCATATCCTCCACGTAAGCACAGGAGAAGGTGTGAAATTGGTCCGTCAGGCACAGCGTGAAGGTTACCCGATCACATCGGAAACATGCCCACACTTTCTCTTTTTAAGCAATGAAGATTATGAAAAAATTGGACCACAAATGAAGGTTTATCCGCCTGTTAAGTATAAAAAGGATCAGGATGAACTATGGCGCGGTATCCAAGATGGAACCATCAGCATCGTTTGTTCTGACCATGCTCCACATACGGAAGAGGAGAAGGACGGCGATTTATGGTCCATTCCTGCTGGCATGTGTGGTGTGGAAACACTTGCACCGCTCCTCTTAAACGCGGTAAGTGATGGGAAAATCACCCTAAAACAAGTTTGTCAGCTGTTATCAGAAAATCCAGCAAAGAAATTTGGTATTTATCCTAAAAAAGGCTCCCTAGCTATTGGAACGGACGCGGATATCACCATCGTGGACATGAACGAAGAAATGATCATAAAAAGAGAGAATCTTCATAGTAAAAGCAAGGTAACAGCATTTGACCAGTTTCCTGTTAAAGGAGTTCCTGTAGCTACTATAGTCAGAGGGGTTACAGTAATGGAAGCGGGGCAAATTGTCTCAGGTCCGATTGGGATGATGGTAACCCCAGAAAAATAGCTGGTACAGCTCTATCAACTTTTGACGTAAATGGGTTATCATAATGGTAAGTATGTTTTAAAGCACCCCAACAAACATTTTAATAGGTGAAAGGGATGGGTAAATTGGAAAAGGTAGAAAAGGTTAAAATACTAGCAGATTTATTTGAGCTCGTTCAATATTATTATGAATACCGCGACCAGCCTATGAGAGAAAACGAAAATTTTCTTTCAAAAGTTGAAGTTTGCTGTGACAGACTTGAAATAGACTTTACGGAATTTAAAAAGGAATTTAAATTAGATTAATAAAAACGGGACGAGAGCAAAAAATCTGCTCTCTGTCTTTTTTTTTAGATTAGGATTTTTGGGCATGAGCACACTGGAAGCGTGGGGACGGTTCTTTTGCTTCCTTGCATCTTGGGGTGACCCCCACTCAGAGCTTTGACTTAATGAGGTAAAGCAGGTAGAGGGTATCCAACTTGCTGAGATTGGAATCTTGGGGCCAAAACCCCCTCATTACTATGAAAAATTATTGGATGTCAGTGATCAACACTATTTATTGATTACATTTAGAAAACAAAAAATGATTCGGCTAAATGCCGAATCAATTAAAAAAAAAGGGGGGGATGAAAAAGGTAGATAGAAAAGCTATCCTTCTCATAAATGTATCTTACACTCGAAAGATGAATAA
>JAIMAD010000270.1 GCA_023512145.1 Bacillus sp. (in: firmicutes)
GTCTTGAAGTGGGGGTTTTACTGCCCGTTAATCTGCGATAAAATGGAAGAAAAGAAAAAGATGTCCAACAGCTAAGCTTTTGAGGCAGCTTCTTCTTTTTGTTGGCGTGCTAAGATGATCATGCTTACCGTAATTATCGTAAATGCAATAAATGCCAATAACGGAATTGTAATAAAGCCAAGCCAGTTTATGTAATCCTGCGAGCAAGGTACCCCGCTTTTACACATCTCAAACTGCTGTAAATAGGGGATTTTTTGTAATAGTGTATGGTAGCCGGAAAGTAGCATTCCAATGATTGATAATGGCAGTACATAGTTATAGACTCCTTGATCATTGCGGTACACAGCAACCCCTAAGATAATCGCTAATGGGTACATGAAAATCCGTTGGTACCAACAGAGCGTACATGGAATGAAATGCATTACTTCACTAAAGTATAAGCTACCAAGTGTGGCAATGATGGCAGTAATCCAGGAGAGAAGCAATGATTTACTCACTTTTCTTAACCACTAAAGCCGCTTCCTCTACCATGTCCTTTAAGTCCTCAAGCGTTTGACCGGTGAACATCTTTCCATTAACGATCATTGTTGGTGTTCCAGTCACACCAAGTTTTTCAGCATATGCCATATCTGTGTCCCAAGCATCCTCTGATTTCTTGTCGCGGAAGTTTTTTACAACCATATCCACTTCTTTATCGCTCGCAATTTCCTTCAACGTATCAGCCAAAAAATCTTCAGTAAAAACATCCACTTTTTCATCTTTCGGGTCTTCTGGCTGCTTTTCAAAAAGAAGATCATGAAATTCCCAAAACATGTCGTTGCCTAGCTCTTGGTAAACTGATTCGGCAAATTTAGCAGAGCGAATAGAATCCACATTGATAAACGAATCATTCATCACATAAAATTTTGCCTTCCCGGTATCCACTAACTCTTTTTGGATAGTTGGCACCGTGTTTTTGGCGAATTCCATGCAGTTCGGGCATTTATAATCGACAAATTCAATAATGGAGACGGGTGCCGATTCATTCCCTAGGAATGGCTGGTTGCTATAATCAATAGACTCTTTCGGTTTTGCCTCTTCTTCCGATTTTGTATTATTTCCAAAAAAGATAAATCCGAGAACAAAGGCAGCAATAATCCCAACTGTCCAGAAAACAAACTTGGATGAAGATTTAGATTTAGTTTGAGATTTACTAGTAATATTTTTTTTATTTTTTGACATAATCAAACTCCTTCAACAGAATATTTACGAAAAGATTATATGTAAGTGGTTGTCCTTAATAGTTTAAATATCACTTATCCCATTAAATAATGCAAATAAAAGGGTTTGAACCTGAAAAAACTGCCCTCCAACAATGGCGTTTTTTGTATCATTTTCGAAAATAAAATTACATACACAAGTAACTAACGGTTCAATATTGCAATCAAAACATTAAAAAGGTCGTTCAACTTGAACTACCTTTTTATGTTTTATTTCATTTCTACTTTTTTAATTAGCTTTCAAGGATAGCTTCAATCCTTGCTAATTCTTCTTTTGTAAAATCAAGGTTATTCAATACAGCAACATTTTCCTCAATTTGACTTACTTTACTTGCACCTATCAGGACGGAAGAAACCTTGCCACCGTGTAAAACCCATGCAAGTGCCATTTGTGAAAGACTTTGCCCTCGTTCTGTAGCAATGCCATTTAATTTTTGGACACGTTCAACAACTTCAGCAGTCACTTGTTCCTCACGCAAGAACCCTGTCGACCTAGCTGCTCGGGAATCAGCTGGAATACCTGACAAGTATTTGTTCGTTAACAAGCCTTGTGCTAACGGACTAAATGCAATCGATCCTACTCCATTTTCCTGTAAAACATCTTGCAACCCTTCTTCACTCCATCTGTTTAACATGGAATAGCTTGGTTGATGAATTAACAACGGTGTACCCAATTGTTTCAAGATTTTAATGGCTTCAGCTGTTTGTTCGGCGCTATAATTGGAGATTCCCACATATAATGCCTTTCCCTGACGAACAATGGAATCCAATGCTGCCATTGTTTCTTCTAATGGTGTATTTGGGTCAGGTCGATGAGAGTAAAAAATATCGACATAGTCGAGGCCCATCCGTTTAAGACTCTGATCAAGGCTCGCCATCAAATACTTTCTAGAACCCCAATCCCCATATGGTCCCGGCCACATATAGTAGCCTGCCTTCGAAGAAATAATCATTTCATCGCGATAGGGAGCAAAGTCTGTTTTTAATATTTTACCAAATGTTTCTTCGGCAGAACCTGCTGGTGGGCCATAATTATTGGCCAAATCAAAATGGGTAATACCTAGATCAAATGCCCTTCTTAACATCGCCCGGCCATTTTCAAAGGTATCGACACCCCCAAAATTATGCCAAAGGCCAAGAGAAATTGCCGGAAGCAATAGACCTGTTCGCCCGCTTCTATTATATTTCATTGACTCATAACGATTTTCTGCTGCTTGATAAACCATTGTCATTTTCCTCTTTTCTTTAATAATTCGTCGTTTATGTAAAATTTGCTTTAATCCAAACCATCTATCATTCCTTATAACAAAACCTAACTTCCGATCCCACTTTTCTACTATGTACTGTAGCCTTCTGATACTCCACTTCACTAGCTAATACTCCTCAACTAGTGGCATGTCAGGATTTAAATCTCGCAACTCTTTTATTTTTGTCCGCTAGTCGAGAATAATTATGCATGTGATACGATCAGTTGGCAGTCACCATTTAGTTCAAACTCACCAAAACCAACAGGGATGATGACATGAGTGCCTTTGTTCAATTGATAGGTTTCCTCTTGATGGACTAGTGAGCTTTCACCCTTAATTACACTCAAAAGCAGGTAATGATTATCTGTTGCAAAGGTGGACTTTCCAACTACATCCCACTTATAGACAGAGAAAAAGTCAGATTCCACATAAGTTGTAATAGTTGCATCCTCTTTTTTTTCAATTTTAGGAACCGTAACTGTCCCTTGATGCGGGACAGTCGTTACCGCAATGGCTTTTTCCAAATGAAGATCACGTAAATTTCCTTCCTCATCCTTGCGGTCATAATCATATACACGGTAGGTGGTATCAGAGCTTTGTTGCGTTTCTAAGACAAGCGTCCCTTCACACAAGGCGTGGATGGTGCCACTTGGTACATAGAAAAAGTCCCCAGGCTTAATTTTCACCCTGCGTAGTAAGTTATCCCATTGCCCCGCTTTTGTCTGTTGTATTAATTCTTCTTTTGTTTTGGCGTTATGGCCAAAAATCATGTCCGCATCTTCTTTGCAGTCAATAATATACCAGCATTCCGTTTTTCCAAGCTCACCCAATTCATGGGTACACGCATAGGCATCATCTGGATGAACCTGGACAGATAAGTCCATGTTGGCATCCAATATTTTTGTTAAAAGAGGGAAAACCTCAGCTTTCGAATTTCCAAACAGTTCAGGATGCTCGCTCCAGAGCTTATCTAGCGTTGTACCAGCATATGGTCCATTTTCAATGGTAGATGGTCCGTTCGGATGTGCGGAAACCGCCCAACATTCCCCTGTTTTATCGCTAGGAATGTCATAGCCAAATTGATTTTTTAATGCGGTTCCTCCCCAAATTCGTTCTTTAAACACTGGTTTTAAAAATAATGGTTGCAAAATTAGTCCCTCCATTGTAAATCTCGAGTTTTTTCTTGGTGTGCTTGATCCGCTAAGAGTAGAGAACCAACAATGCCTGCTTGATCACCTAAACCAGGACTGACAATATAATCAGTAAGTTCTGGTAAGGTAACATATCCATTGATTAGCTCTTCCAAATACTTATTGATTGATGTAAAAACTTGCTTTTGGTTCATCACACCGCCGCCAAGAATGATTTTTTTCGGTGACAGGATTAGAATGTATTGCATGAGTGCTTGAGCAAGATAATATCCTTCTAGTTCCCAGGCCTCAGGACGCGCCACCAAGTTGCTTCCTTTATCACCCCAACGTTCTTCAAGTGCCGGACCTGCCGCAAGCCCTTCCAAACAGTCCTGATGGTAGGGGCATTTCCCCAGGTACGTATCATCTGGATGGCGTCTCACCAAAATATGTCCCATTTCCGGATGTGATAGTCCTTGCAGCAGCTTCCCTTGGACCACTGCACCCGCACCAATTCCAGTTCCAATCGTTATGTATAAGAGACTATCCAAACCCTTCCCTGCACCAAACGTAGCTTCCCCCAAGGCCGCTGCGTTCACATCCGTATTGAATCCCACAGGAACTTGAAAAGCATCCATCATTGTTTGCACAAGCGGATAATCCTTCCATGCTATTTTTGGCGTCGAAGTAATATATCCATATTTATTACTTTCTCGGTTGACATCAATTGGACCAAATGAGCCAATTCCCATCGCTTTAATTGCATATCTTTTGAAAAAACTAACAACCTTTGGCATTGTTTCCTCGGGCACTGTTGTCGGAATCTGAATTTTCTCGATAACAGTTCCCGTTTCATCGCCAACAGCACAGACAAACTTTGTTCCCCCAGCTTCAATTGCACCTAACATTTATCTTCCCTCCGTTACTCCCTCTACTAAATCAATCTTCGTTTTAAACTTATCATAATGGGTATATAATTGAAAGATTCCCTAGATGATGAATTCTCTTAATCACCTTAAAAATGTAGTCTATAAGGACTGCAACAGTGCGTAATCTTAAATAATAATCAGAAATAGTGATAAAATAAAAGAATTAACTCTTAGAGGTGATTTGAAAATGACAAAAGATGATACTTACATTGGGTATGTTGGAACGTACACAAAAGGAGAGAGTAAAGGAATCTATTCCTTTACATTAGATACAAACGAGGCAAAAATAGACAATGTGAACGTTGCTGCACAGTTAGAAAATCCTACATATTTAACAATAGGTTCGGACAATAAGTATCTTTACAGTGTTACAAAAGAAGGTGAATCTGGAGGGGTGGCTGCTTTTTCTATTAATGAGAGCGGTGAATTAGCAGAGATTAATAAACAATTGCTGCCAGGCTCATCACCCTGTCATGTTAGTGTTGATAGTCAAGGTCATTACCTATTCAGTGCCAACTACCATCAAGGATTAGTAACCTCTCAATTAATTAACCAGAAAGATGGCTCAGTTCAGCCAGCCGCCTCTATCATTAAACATGTGGGTTCTGGACCAGACCCTAGACAAGAAAAACCGCATACGCATTATGCGGGACTCACCCCTGATGAAACGTTTCTTGCCGTTGTTGAGTTAGGAATTGATGCCTTGATTACATACAAGGTGGGTATTGACGGACAACTTACAAAAGTGAACCTGTTGCCACTAAAAGCTGGCAGCGGTCCGAGACATCTCGTTTTCCATCCAAATGGAAAAACAGCATATATCATGACAGAATTTAGTTCTGAGGTCATCGTCTTAAGCTATCATCAAGAAAATGGCCATTTTACCGAAAAACAGTATATATCAACACTACCAGCTGATTTTAATGAAAATAATCAAGGCAGTGCGATTCATATCTCTACCGATGGACGTTTTATCTATGCGGGCAATCGTGGCCATAACAGTATTACTGTTTTTAGAGTGGATCTAGAAAGCGGAGAACTTAGCTTTATTGAACATACGCCAACTGAAGGTGATTGGCCAAGGGATTTTAGCTTAGACCCAACTGAGAGATTTCTCATCGCGTCGAACCAAGAATCCAGTAATCTTGTGTTATTTTCACGGGATGAAAACACGGGGAAGCTTTCTTTATTACAGGCTGATATTGCGGTCCCACATCCGGTTTGTGTTAAGTTCTTACATGAATGATATCTAAAAAGGATAAGCGATGTGCTTATTCTTTTTTTGTGTTATTCTCACAAAAATTTTAGTGATTAGGCGTAAAAAGAGACAATCAAAGACAATACTAAGGAGTAACTTCTTCTACGATTGAAAGGATGTGTCTTTGGAGTGAGTTTCTTTCATGGCCAAGAATCACTTAATTCAATAGAGTGGATTCTAAGAGCTATTATTGCCTACTTCTTTTTGGTCATTGTTGCCAAAGTCATGGGTCAACGGTCCATTTCCCAATTAAGACTTCTTGATTTTGTTATCACTCTAGTTATCGGAAACATAATTGCCCACCCATTATCAGACGAGAGACTCGGGCTAAAAGGTTCGATGACTACAACCACTGTATTGGTGGTTTTGTATATTGGCAGTGTTTTCATCATTCTAAAATGGCCAGGTGTTAGAAAGCTGGTAAATGCTGCACCAATTACACTTATTAGTGATGGAGACATCCTATATAAAGGATTAAATAAAGCCAGAATTTCGATTGATATTTTATTATCCGAATTAAGGAAAGAAAAAGTAGAAGATGTGAAAAAGGTTGCGTTAGCATTATGGGAACCAGACGGAAAAATCTCATTTTTTTTGGATCCACAGTATGAGGCAATTACACCTGCCTTTTATCAAATGAAAACCGAGCCATTT
>JAIMAD010000271.1 GCA_023512145.1 Bacillus sp. (in: firmicutes)
GCTTGTTCCTCTGTTTGAGCAAGTGCTAACACGCAGCCTCCAAGACCACCACCTGTTAGTTTTGCACCAAGTGCTCCAGCGTTTCTTGCTGCATCAATAAGTTTTTTTAGCCCAGCATCGCTAACTCCTAAAGTAATTAGCTCTTCTTGAGCCAAATTTAATAAGCTTCCTATTAATTTCAGCTGACCCATAAAAAGTGCGTCCCTTACCTCATACGTTATTTTTTCCAGTCGATTCAAAGTAGCTTGTGTCTTTTCTGGATTTAGTTGATATTTTTCCTTGACACTTTTTACTGCATCCTTGGTACCACCAATCCGTCCTGAATCTGCAACAACAAGAAAGAAGTGTGCACCAATTTGTAGTGACTGAATCTCTTTCCCCTTTTGAAACCAGATCGGTTGCTCACTTGATACTGCGGCCATGTCGATGCCACTTGGATTCCCATGTGCATGCTTTTCAGCAATATGTACAAGTGCCATGAGCTCAGCTTGCTCCACTTGATGTTCAAAATAAGCAAAGAGGCCTCTTACGATGGCAAGCGCAACTGCAGTACTAGAACCTAACCCTCTACCCAGTGGAATAGTGGAACAAAGCCGAATGAACAGGCCATTATCTGGTTTTTTTAACACTCTTAATGTTTCTTTTATACAGGCTGCAATTCCAAGCATTTTTTTTGGAATCGCTGATAGAGGACCATCATAGTAGTCACAAGCAATCATGCTCACACCAGGAATTCCTTCAATCGTTGCGGACACTTCTATTGATGGAAATGGAAGTGCTATCGCTGGTTTCCCGTAAACAACAGCATGCTCACCGATTAAAATTAATTTACCATGGGCGCGACCTGTTGCACCCTTTTGAGTAAATTGAACCATGTTTTTACCTCGCTTTAGGAATCTTCTCCATTGTTTTCAAAGTCCCTTATCTTTTCTACCTTATTATCATAGTCTTTTTCTCAGGTCAGTTCCATTATTTTAGATAATGATAAACATTATCAATTATTAGCGAACTACCTAAGTTTACACAAAGAAAGGAGGAACCAACCTTGATACAGGTCAATTTTTCCGTAATTACCTTAGAAAAGCGCAAGCGCCTTGGTCAGGGGCGACAAGCACAAGGCGAACCGGCGGAAAGGTTGCTCTTTAACCTTTTCGACGGATTGACTTGTGACCTCGAGCCCCTAGGCGCTGCAGCACGGACAATTCTCGAAGTTCAATGATATAAATTGTGATAGTATAAAAAAACGAACAGTGTCAAAGGCACTGTTCGCCATCATTAATCCTGATCCCTGGTTAAATCCTCTACTGGTAACGGCTCATTTTCACCATGTGTCGGTTTACGCAGATGGAAGAACACCTTAATACAGAAGTAGACCAAACCAACTACCCCAATTAAGAAGATCGTATCTGGGACGGCTCTAAATAGCAGCAAATTATGAACAAGTTCATTTTCAAAGAAAATTTTTGGATCCCTTGATGCCCAATATCCTTGGTCATATGCCATTTTCAATTGAACAAATCCAATTGGCAACAATGTAATAAAGACCATTCCCGCTAACCCGATGTTTAACATCCAGCACACAAATTTTAACAACTTGTCATTCCAAGCCTTTGGATCGACTACATTTCTTAATGAGAAAAGAAGTAAAGAAATCGCAAACATTCCGTAAACACCCATCATTGCCGCATGGGCATGGGCAGGCGTTAACTGCTGACCGTGTTCAAAGTAATTAACAGCGGGAAGGTTAATTAAGAAGCCAAGTACCCCTGCCCCAACTAAATTCCAAATGGCTGTTGAAATTAAAAACCAAAACGTTGATTTATAGGGGAAATCGACCCCACCATCACGAAGCATTTTATATTGTTCATAGGCTTCCAGAATTAATAATGTAAGTGGAATAATTTCCAGGGCAGAGAAGACAGATCCTAGCGCAATCCAAACTTCTGCTGAACCATTATAATAATAATGGTGACCAATTCCAAGAACCCCACTACCTAATATGAGTATAATTTGAAAGTATAATGCTTTAATTGTTGAACTCTTGGTTACCAATTTCATTTGAACTAATAAGAAACCAATAACAACGACGGCAAAGACTTCAAAAACGCCTTCAACCCATAAATGGACAATCCACCAACGCCAGTAATCCGCCATTGTATAACTTGTACCCGGTTGAATGAAAAAGGCAAAGAAATAAAATAAGGGAACAGCAATGGCTGCATAAAAGAGGAGATGAACAAGACCGCCTTTATCTGTTTCTCGTTTTAGTGCACTCCTGATTCCTCTAAACATGATAAACAGCCAAATAATCATCCCAATAGCAAAGAGAATTTGCCAGAAACGACCCATTTCAAGGTATTCCCATCCTTGGTGTCCAAACATGAACCAGCCATTGCCAAGGTAACCCTTCACACCTAACCATTGTCCAAACAAGCTGCCAAAAACGACAACGACTAATGCCCAGAATAGAATATCAACCAATAACCCTTGGCGCTTTGGTTCATGGCCACCAACAAGCGGTGCCACATAAATACCTAAGCCTAACCAGGCCGTGGCAATCCAGAAGATTGCTAATTGTAGATGGATTCCTTTTGCGATACTAAATGGTAGTAACTCAACAATCCACTTAATTCCAAAGAAGCTTTCAGGTTCGGTATAATAGTGTGCGAGTAAAGCTCCAAACATGACTTGAATAAAAAAGAGAATCGCAACAACGACAAAGTATTTACTTGCTTTTACTTGTGAAATCGTAACAGGAATCTTAGCCAAATTAATATTTGGGAAATTTTCAGGTGTATACGCCTCTTTCATCCCTAAATGGTACCGATAGAATAAAAATAAGACCAAGGCCAATATCAGCGATAAAACGGTAATACTGACCCCACTCCATAATACGGAACTATATGTCATGATATTTCCGGCATCTTGATAATAAGGCCAATTATTTGTATAAGAAATTTTATCATCGGGACGATCCGTACTCGATAACCATGCTGTCCAAAAGAAGAAATCAGCGATTTGGGTGATTTGATCACCTTCCGCCACATAGGCACGATTTTTTTCTGGTAAATCAGTTTCCTTAATTAAATTAGGCTGTAATCCCCAGCCATCACCCTCAGTAAATACTTTTCGATAAAAGGTTCTTACTTGCTCTAACCCGTGAACCTGTGCATCTGTTAAGACAAGGGTATCTGTCTTTTTGATATAGCGATTTTGGCGCATTTCCTCAATCACTTTTTCGCGAATGACTGATTTTGTTTCTTTTGATGCATTTGCAAATGGTGTTTTATCCGCCTTTAGCGCATAAAAGTCCTGCATTCCTTCAGTATAAATTTTTAAGGCTTCAGCTGAATAATCTGGCCCCATGTACGAGCCATTTCCGAGCACCGTACCATAATCCATTAATGCATATTTTTGAAAAACAGCTTGCCCACCTTTGATGGAATCCTTAGTTAAGAGCACTTGCCCACTTTCATCTGTCACAAGTGGCCTAGGTGCCTCAGATTTAAAAATCCAGTATCCCCCAACTAATAAAACGGTGAAAACGAGTAATAATGTACCCACAAGGACAGATTTAATAAAACTATTTTTTACCTTGTTATGATTTTTATCTGGGTTATGTACTGAGTGTTTCATTCCCATTTTTAACACCTCTCTCGAAAAATAAATTAATATATGTGAAAATTGTCACAAAGATAGACAGTGGAAAACCCCGAAGGCTCTTCCTCTGAAGAATAGTAAGCTGATTTGATGATATATATTGAGATAATGCTTCCTCTAATTCAAACCTTCGTCCAACAATAAAAGGATATTCATCCTTTGTATACAATCTAGCCTTGCAATCTCTTAATCTACGAACACAATCAACTAAAATACCTAAATCATTGGTTTCAAATGATAGTAGCCATTCGTAATCACCTAATCCAAAGCCATGAACACCGTTTGTTAAAATACCAGGAATAAATTCATGCCCCACTAACCCATGGTCTTTGAGCAGTGCTTGTCTTTCCCATTTCGGTAGCAAGTAGTATTCGGGTGTCCGCACAAAGGGGTAAAAACAGAGATAGTCTCTTGGCGGAATTCCCATCTGGAAGGAAGTCGGGTACTCGGAGAATTCAAATGATTTAGTCATCCCTGTAAACGCATGTGGAGTATTAACAGCCTTACCAAATGTAGAACGGCGAAGCTCTAGTTGTAAGTCTTGCATATCTTCAAAACGGTCCGCATACATCCAAAATAGTAGATCAGTGTCGGCTTGAAAGGTTTGTGTCACATAGACACCACACAATCCTACTTTCCCATCATATTTAGAAAAAATCGCCTCGACTTCCTTTATTGAAGCTACTACTCGATAACTGTAAGTTCATCCCAACGTGCTGTATATTTCAATGCCAATTGACCTGTGAATTGTTCTAACATATAAGATTCCTCCTAAAATACAATCTTATCTTTTTAATTGATAGTTATTCTCACTCGCATTCGTGGTTAATTTACTCTTAGCAGTCACAGGACCATTCCTCAGTATTGTTTGCCTCTAACTCATGTTTGATTTCGGTAATCTGTTCACAATGCCTCAATTCATGCATCCAGATAAAATCAACCACATTTTTCAAACTGATAAAGCCAAATAAAGGATGCTCCATCGATTTTTCAGCCAATGTTTTTTCATGTGTTTCATTAAAAATCGCCTGTGAATACAGATATCTTGCTTCTTCGAGATATGTAATTAATTCCTTCTTAGTAAAAAAAGATAAAGGAGGCTCAACTGATGCTTTTACTTTTCTCGAGCGATCGCCAAGAAAAGATAAATCCCTTTCCTCCACTTTCTCGCTTTTCATCGTAAGCGAATTAAAGATCAAAAGGGATGTTTCCTTTTCAACCGTGTATAAGTGATAGAGAACTTGTGCGATACTCCATTTTTCAGGGCTCAGTTTTTTATTGATTTGATCATCGGATAGATATTTAAAGTTTTCTAGTAACATGGCCCTTGTTTGACCAAGGTTTTTTATTAACATAGTAACCACCTTAGAGAAGAATTTTATTTAGATAATATCAGTTATCATCATGAATAATATTAGTTTACATTGGTTAAGGAGTATAAACCTTGATTCAAATCAATTTTCCGATAATCATTCTCAGTGAAAATAAAAAAGCGAACAGTCATCACTGTTCGCTAACTTACACTTCTTATTGGCACGCCCTTTTTCATAACGACTGCCCAAAGGATAAATGTTAATGGAAATACGGCCCCTACTATAATATTAAGCGGTACATAGGTTTTAAAAAGAAATTCAGTTAACTCTGAGAAATTTTTAGCGAAAAGCATGGCTCCGACACCAATTAACCAAGCGAAAGGAATTACAAGAGGTTGGAAGGTCGAGAGTTTAAAAATTTGTGCTGTTCCGAGACATAATCCATAAAAGAATAATGATATTCGAATCATTAAGCCAACTGTCCAAAAAAGGATAGCAATGGAATCAAACCGATTTAATACTTCTCCTGCCTGGATATAACGTACTTCGGAAAAGGTCGGAAATGACATTTTTGCAGCCACCTCTGGTCCAAACAAAGCAACAGGCCCTGTGATGGGACCTAAAAAGAAAATCAAAGTGATAACAGCGGCAATTATGCTTGTTTTAACAAGTTTTTCCGGTTGTTTTACATAGGGAAGTACCATTCCTAAAACGACAAATTCACCAAACCAACCCATTACTGATAGTGATCCTTTCGTAACAGGGATAATTCCATTACCCATGATGGGTAAAAGATTACCATAATCCTTATCATTTAGAGTTAAAAAAACAAGTGCTATTGCAAAAATAACTAATACAGGTAACATAATTTGATTCAATCTTCCCAACGTTTCTAATCCCGAATAAACTATATATGCTGTCAGAAAAAGAATGACGGTAACAAAGGCCCACAACGGAGTCTCTGACATAATAATTTTATATGCTTCCCCAAATAAACGAACTCCCAGGATAGCCATGATATAAAAATACAGTAAATAACATATAGCTATTATTTTCCCAATCCATGAATAGTGTTGAAAGAGGATTTCAATTATTGTCAGCCCCGGAAAGCGCTGTGCCAGCTTTGCTAAAGTAATAATCCCAATTAGGCTTAGAAAGGTCCCGATAATTCCCGCAATCCAGCCATCCTGCTTGCTTTGATCAAGAACTAAAGTAAGTAAAATCAAATGCCCGATAATCGTCAAGGATGTAATTGCTAGCATTGCGGCTTGAATATTGCTAATTCTACCTTTTTCAATCACTACTATTTCCTCCGTTTCATCTCTATAGAAGGGATAAAAAGTTTAAAAGTCTAGAAATCGATAAAAAATTCTGAAGTTCGTAAATTACTAACACCCCTCCTACAATGGCCATACCAATAATTCCGAGCTGAATCGACAATGTTTTATGATCCTTCTTTTTCCAAATATAGTAGAC
>JAIMAD010000272.1 GCA_023512145.1 Bacillus sp. (in: firmicutes)
TCCTTGGCCTGTGTTTAAATATCGTAGGTCTTTTTGGGCAATCGTATGCTATTTTCTTTGAAATACCCTTAAGCACCCGAGATGCCCTTTTCATTGGATTATTTTATGCGACAGTAGGATTCTGGTTTGCCTTTGCACAACCATTTCAACAGTCCCGGAAATTGGCAAAGAAGGGATACTTTTATTTGTTTTGTTTCTTCTCTGCCCTACAGGCGTTTGAAGGATTTTGGCTGGAAAAGGTGTTATCTGCCGAACTTGGTGAATACTTTTTAGCAACTATATTTCTGACAGTATTCTTGTTTTTATTTACTTTCAATAACCCTCAGCTTGGGAAGGGATTATTGATCACAAAAATTGGTGGCAATGCTTTAGGGATCTATGCTATCCATGTTTTATTTATTGATTTTATCGACAGTTTGTTAAATACGCTCGGCCTGGAGGAGCATGTATCACAGAATTTACTGTGGAACATGATGGATACCTTTCTTGTTTTTACTTTGTCGTATTTAACATACGACTTTCTTCAATATATAAAAACTCGTCTGCCTTTTTGGAGGTGAGTGGGATTAATGGGTATTACGTAGCTCAAGGTACAATAATATTGGTTACAAAAAAATTAGAATATTGCTGTCCACTTAGAAACGAATACTACCTCGATCAACTACTGTTAACCTTCCAAACAGTAAACTCCAACCTTGTTTTAGAACGTACACACCTAGGGCTTTTCGTCATCGTTTATCTTTAATTTTCAGTATTATCTGTCAAATGGCACGATACTATGATAATCTAAACGAAAAGTTTGAAATTATTTTTTAAAAGTTATTTATTATTATTAAAATTTAATTTCGAAGGAGAGACTATGTTGGAATATCCACTTTTAGCTACTGACTTAGATGGTACATTATTGAACGATCAAAAAGAGATTGAACCTGAAACGATTGCGGCGATTCAAGAGTACCGGAGACAAGGGGGGAAGGTGGTTATTTGCAGCGGTCGTTCTCCATTGTCGACAAAATGGATTGCCAAGACGATTGGCCTCGAGGGTGAGCCGATTATTGCTTACAATGGAGCAATACATTTGGATGAGTTGGGAGAGGTCAACGAGCAGTCGATTTTTCAGCATGAATCGCTTTTGGCATTTTGGGCTTTATGTGAGAAAGAAGGCGTCTATGCCCATTTTTATGAAGGTGATCGCCTATTGGTCCCAAACGTAAATAAATGGAACAAAAACTGGATAGAAAATAATATACCTAGACTTGAAAGATCGGGTGGATTATTGAACACCTGTGTGAGCATTCGTAAACAATGCAGTGTAGAAATTATTGGAGACTTTTATCGACACCTGAAGGATAAACGTCCTGAGATCACAAAAATAGCTGTATTTGATGATGGGGGCAAACTTTATGACCTTTCAAACCGGATTGTCAATCAGGTTGAGGCTGTAGAAATTAGCAGTAGTTTGAATTACCTTAATTTAGAAATATCCCCTGGTGGTGTGACAAAGGCGTCTGCACTGGTAAAGCTTACAGAGCGACTCGGTATCCCAATCTCACAAAGTGCTGCCATTGGTGATAACTATAATGATTCCCTCATGCTTTGTGCTGCAGGACTTGGAATTGCCATGGGTAATGCACCAGAAGAGGTAAAACAAATGGCAAATCAGGTGACAGGGACTAATAATGAGGCAGGGGTTGCGAAAGCCATCTACGATTATTTACTTTCTTAATTCGTTTGGTGGTAATTTTTAAAATAAAATTTTACCAATTAGATAAATATATTGAATTAATATTTCAAATATTATATACTAAGTGTGTAGTAATCGCTTACATTTTTAAAGTGAACAACAAGGAGGCAAACATCTATGAAAGAAAATCTTGAGTTATTAGCGACAGAATCGCGAAATGAACATTCAATGCAAATTGATAGTGCTGAGCCGATGGATATATTACGAATCATGAATGAGGAAGATCAAAAGGTGGCTTTAGCTGTTAAGGAGGTCTTACCGGATGTAGAGGTTGCTGTTCAATTTGTTTTTGAATCCCTTAAAAAGGGAGGCCGTCTTATCTACATGGGTGCAGGTACGAGCGGTAGGTTAGGAGTACTCGATGCAGTCGAATGCCCGCCAACATTTAGCACCAATCCGGACATGGTCCAAGGAATTTTGGCTGGTGGCGAGGGTGCATTTTTGAAAGCGGTTGAAGGTGCGGAGGATCAGCCTGACCTTGGCGTTAATGACTTGAAAAACGTGGGGCTGACAAAGAATGATACGGTTATTGGAATTGCTGCTAGTGGGCGCACACCCTATGTAATTGGCGCGCTAAAATATGCACGAAGCATCGGAGCCAAAACGGTGGCACTTTCATGTAATAAAAATGCTGCAATTAGTAAGGAAGCCGATCAAAGGATTGAAGTCATTGTCGGTCCAGAGGTACTAACTGGTTCGACAAGGTTGAAAGCAGGAACAGCCCATAAGATGATTTTGAATATGATTTCCACTTCCGCTATGATTCTTATTGGGAAAGCCTATGAAAATTTAATGGTTGATGTTCATGTCAGTAATCAAAAATTGAAGGAACGTGGGATTGGGATCATCCAGAAAATCACAGGTTCTTCTTATGAACTTGCAGCAGAGACGCTTGAGGCAGCAGATCTTCAAGTCAAAACAGCAATCGTCATGATAAAAACAGCATCAAGTAAACCTGTTGCGGAAAAATTATTACACGATGCGAATGGGTATGTAAAAAAAGCAGTTCAAATAGCTGGTAAGTAACTGGAAGGGTGGTGATCGCGTGACCGCAGGTGGACTGAAAATGATCCGAAATATGCTTGAGACGCTTCCCGCTTCAGAGCGAAAAATTGCTCAATTTCTTCTTGAAAATCCACGCAGCGTGTTAAACAGTACGGTAAATGAAATCGGGATTCAAGCAAATACAAGTGGGGCTGCTGTCATTAGGTTGTGTAAGTCACTTGGCTTAAATGGATTTCCGGATTTAAAAGTAAGAATTGCCGGGGATTTAGTGAAGCCTATCGAACAAGGGTATCGGGACATCGAACCGAATGAATCGTTTTTCTCCATTGTTCAGAAGACAACTAGCAATAGTATCCAGAGTCTTCGCGATTCGGAGGAAATTATCAATTATGATGAATTGGAACGTGCCGTTCGCCTCTTGTTACAAGCTGAAAATGTTCATTTTTTTGGAATTGGTGCTTCCAATATTATTGCCATGGATGCACAGCAAAAACTGATTCGGATTAATAAGAGGGCGACTGCTTTTACCGATGCCCATCTTGTCGCCACGCTCATTGCCAATGCCAATAGTGATGATGTGGTGTTTGGAGTATCCCATTCGGGGGAAACACCGGAGGTCATTAAAGTGATGACACTTGCTAAAGAACGCGGCGTTCAAACAATCAGTTTAACGAAATATGGACAATCGAGCGTTTCTACTTTAGCCGATATCAATTTATTTACTTCCTATTCAGGGGAGGCGCATTTCCGAAGTGCTGCCACTTCATCGCGCTTGGCGCAGTTATATTTAATCGATATTTTGTTCATGTCGATGGCAACTGTTCAGTATGAAGAAACTATTAACTATATTGATAAAACAAGAGAAGCAATCCGGTTTCTTAAAGAAGGGAAATAATTCCTTAGTAGTGTGCTTCGCTGCTTAATCAATTGGGGAATGCTTGAAAAAACTATAAACAACAGAGAAGAGGAGAAAAACATGGCTGGAGAAAATAAAATTTTAGCAGAGAAGATTTTGGAGCAATTAGGTGGAGCAGGCAATATTTCTGCTTACACACACTGTATGACAAGACTTCGGGTTACACCAAAAGATGAATCGCTGGTAAACATTGCTGCCATTAAGAAGATTGACGGGGTCCTTGGGCTTGTCGATGAAGAAACATTGCAAATTATCATAGGTCCTGGGAAAGTAAATAAAGTTACTGAAGAGTTTGCTGCACTAATAGAGATGACCGGCGGTATTGATTTAAAAGAGAAGGCTGCAGGTAAAAAGGCAGAAATAAATAAGAAAAATGCCACACCATTTAAGCTTTTTTTACGAAAAATTTCTAGTATATTTATTCCGTTAATTCCAGCCCTTGTTGCATCAGGTCTAATTACAGGTATTACGAAGGCGGTTGTCCAAGCTGGATGGTTAGCAGGTGATTCACAGCTTGCGATTATTCTATCTGTCATTGGTAGTGGTTTATTTAGTTACCTTGGTATTCTAGTTGGTATGAATGCAGCGAAAGAATACGGCGGTTCACCAGCACTTGGTGCCATTGCTGGTATTTTGATCATCAACCCAGCAGTAGCAGGTATCATCCTGTTTGGCGAACCATTGCTTCCTGGGCGGGGCGGCTTAATTGGCGTTTTATTTGCCGCTATTTTTATCGCGGTTGTCGAAAAACGAGTCCGTCGTTATGTTCCACAATCACTTGATATTATCGTAACACCAACAGTTTCCTTATTGATTACTGGTATTGTAACATATCTTGTTTTTATGCCAATCGGTGGTTTCATTTCAGATGCGATTACAAATGGATTAACTGCTATTCTTGATTTTGGTGGTATTTTCGCGGGCTTTGTTCTTGGAGCAACCTTCCTACCACTTGTTGTAACTGGATTACATCAAGGATTAACACCTATTCACCTTGAACTTATTAATTCTATTGGTAATGACCCACTTCTTCCAATCCTGGCTATGGGTGGTGCAGGACAGGTTGGAGCAGCATTTGCTATTTACGTCAAAACGAAGAAACCTCGCTTAAAAAGAGCGATTGGTGGTTCATTACCATCAGGTATTCTTGGTATCGGGGAACCATTAATTTTCGGTGTTACCTTACCATTAGGCCGTCCCTTCTTAACTGCCTGTTTAGGTGCAGGTGTGGGTGGTGCTTTTCAAGCAGCATTTAATATTGCAACAACTGCAATTGGTGTGTCTGGTTTACCGCTTGCCTTCCTTGTCACAACGGGTCATGTTCTTCTTTATTTAGTCGGTGTGTTAATTGCATACGCAGCTGGTTTTGTCTTTACCTACCTATTCGGGTTCAAAGATGAAATGGCTGGTGAGTTTGATTGATTGGAATTTCCTTTTATTTATTTGACTCAAATGCAGAAGAACGGATTGTTGCTGCAGGAAGTAGGGGCGTGAAGCGAGCGTTTACATCGCTTCATATCCCGGAAGAGTCAGGCGATTTGGCCATGCGAGCCAAGAAACTGCTTCAAACGGCGAAGGATGCTGGAATGGAAGTATATGCGGATGTCTCGTTAAAAACGCCTGCCCATTTAGGATTGGAGAGCTTACAAGCATTAAAATCATTAGGGGTAAGTGGTCTACGGCTCGATGACTTTTTTGAACATGAAATGATTATTGATCTTGCTAACGATTTCAAAATTGCCCTTAATGCCAGCATCTTGTTTGAAGAGGATTTGCGTGCCTTATTAGATGGCGGATTAAAGGCAAGTCAACTCCTGGCTTGGCATAATTTCTATCCAAGGCGTGAAACCGGCTTAGCTGAATCGTTTTTTCTTGCGCAAAATGACCTTTATAAACGGTTTGGAATTCCAATTGGTGCCTATATTCCAGGGGACGGTGAAAAACGTGGTCCGCTATTTGAAGGGCTACCAACCTTGGAAAAGCATCGTCAGGCAGATCCATTTATGTCAGCGTTGGAATTATTTCAAGCGGGTGTAGATGATGTATATATCGGTGATCCGGAGGTAAGTGAAGACCTTCTTGGGCGATTATTACAATTTGACACAGATAATCGTGTGTCGGTCCGTATCGAAGGCTTCCAAGCAGGGGAGTTTCAGATACGCCCAGATTTTTCACGTGACGTTCTGCGCTTAATGGAAACGAGGAGTTCTTTTGCTTTGGTCCCTGAGAATACGGTCACACGACCTAAAGGGACCATTACCAGAGATAATGAAGGGTATGGCAGGTATTGTGGTGAGGTTCAAATAACTTTAAATGACCTGCCAGCTGACGCGCGAGTTAATGTGATTGGCAGGGTTGTGGATGAGGATATAAGGCTTCTTTCGCTTCTTAAACCTGGTCAAAAAATTGAGTTTTTACAGGTCTAAAACGGGGAGCTTTGTTTATTTTAGAAATGACGTGTGCAATGTGGCACACGTCTTATTGTTGTTTTAATAAGGGTTATTTGGTATTTAATGGAACACAGTGCCGTGGAAGAGGAAAAACGTACCAGACGGGCACTAAGAAGAGTTCACAGTGCCCGTGGAAGAGGAAAAACGCATCAGACGGGCACTAAGAGGAGTTCATAGTGCCCGTGGAAGAGGAAAAATGTACCAGACGGGCACTAAGAAGAGTTCACAGTGCCCGTGGAAGAGGAAAAACGCATCAGACGGGCACTAAGAAGAGTTCACAGTGCCCGTGGAAGAGGAAAAACGCATCAGACGGGCACTAAGAAGAGTTCAC
>JAIMAD010000273.1 GCA_023512145.1 Bacillus sp. (in: firmicutes)
CGTTTAGAAAGAGCATTGTTTAACTTTATGCTTGACCTTCATACAGAAGAACATGGCTATGAGGAAGTATTACCACCATATATGGTGAACCGCGCAAGCATGACAGGGACAGGTCAGCTTCCGAAATTTGAAGAGGATGCATTCTTAATTGACAGCGAGGATTACTTTCTCATTCCGACAGCAGAAGTACCGGTGACAAATATGCACCGTGATGAAATTTTAACAGCAGAAGAATTGCCAATTAAATATGCAGCCTTTAGTGCATGCTTCCGTTCAGAAGCCGGGTCTGCAGGCCGTGATACACGCGGGCTGATTCGCCAGCACCAATTTAATAAAGTAGAGCTTGTGAAATTTGTAAAACCAGAGGATTCTTATGAGGAATTAGAGCAGCTGACTAAAAATGCTGAAAAGGTATTGCAATTATTAGGTTTGCCTTATCGTGTCATGAGCATGTGTACAGGTGATTTAGGTTTTACAGCTGCGAAAAAATACGATATCGAAGTGTGGATTCCAAGCTATAATAATTACCGTGAAATCTCTTCTTGCAGTAATTTTGAAGGATTCCAAGCAAGGCGTGCGAATATTCGTTTCCGTCGTGATGCAAAAGCAAAGCCAGAGCCGATTCACACATTAAATGGTTCAGGGCTTGCGGTTGGCCGTACGGTCGCAGCCATTTTAGAAAATTACCAGCAAGAGGACGGCAGTGTTGTGATTCCAGAAGTGCTTCGTCCATATATGGGCAATAAAGAAGTGATAAGGCCACAAGAAAAATAAGAAAAAAACAATTGAGCCTCCGCAAAATGAAATATTTTTAAAGGAGGCTCAAAATTCCTTGACTTTATATTTTGTAGATGTTATATTATTTCTTGTCGATACGGAGGAATACCCAAGTCCGGCTGAAGGGATCGGTCTTGAAAACCGACAGGGGTGTTAAAGCCCGCGGGGGTTCGAATCCCTCTTCCTCCGCCATTTTATTTGAAAATACATTTGGAGAAGGGCTCCATAAATAATATTGTCACGGGGTGGAGCAACGAGCGAATCATCTATGATTTTGCTGCGAGTTGTTTCGACGCATAAGCTTCCTTGAGATTACTTGCAGAGGAAGAAACAGAAAGCTATGCATGGAGCATAAATAAAAACTCCATAAATAATATTGTCGCGGGGTGGAGCAGTCCGGTAGCTCGTCGGGCTCATAACCCGAAGGTCACAGGTTCAAATCCTGTCCCCGCAATAAAAAAATCCCGTGGTATTCGGGTGCAATTCATATTACCACTAACGAAGAGCGATTACTGTTAAAGTAATCGCTCTTTTTACTGTATCCAGATGGTAGTCGAGAGATGTACCAAGAAGGATAAGTTAAGAGTACTGAAATATCGTCTTCAATCCTAAAAATGAATATATCTATATAGTGTAGAATTGACTGGGTTAGTAAGTAATAAAAATAACCTTGAATGAACGGGTAGATGTTGTTGGAGCCTGTTCACACCTTGATACTTTCTGACAATCTTGCGGTGGTGTCACTTCATTAAAGTGCAAAGGTTTTCTTTACAAATTTGCTAATTTCTTTAATCGCCTTCCTCGCTTCAGGAATCCTTCTGCTCATTTGAAAAACATGCCACATACCTTTCCATACCGTTAAAGTGACATTTACCCCGGTAAGCTCTGCTTGATGTGCCAATTTTTCTGCATCACTTAACAGAATTTCAACACTACCTACTTGTATATGCAGCGGTGGAAATCCACTGAAATCACCAAAAACCGGGGAAATAAATTTGTGATCGAGTCTCTCACTGCCTGCATAGGATTGAGCAGCCTTTTTAACCGGCCCCAAACTTAAATACGGATCTTTATATTTGTTTTTAGAATAACTATCCCCACTGCTTGTTAAATCCACCCAAGGTGAGAGACAAATGACTGCGGCGGGAAGCGGTTCGTTTCGATCTTTCAGCAATAGTGTGGCGGCAACACTTAACCCCCCTCCTGCAGAATCACCTGCGAAAATAATAGTAGAAGGATCAAAGCCTTGATTTAGTAGCCAATGATAAACAATCAAGGTATCTTCCAGTGCTGCCGGAAATGGATGCTCAGGTGCAAGTCGATATTCAGGTAGAAGTACCTTTACGCCTGTTTCATTCATGATTCGTGCCGCCAGCGACCTGTGCGTTTCGGCTGAGCAATATCCATAAGCGCCTCCGTGCAAATACAGAATGACTTTATCCTTCACTGTCTGATTGTTGGAAATCCACTCAGCATAAATTCCGTCAATTTGAAAAGGTTCAACTTTGCAGTTCGCCGGCATCTTTATCCACTTTTTAGCAGTCGCATTCAAAAGCTTCCTTCTCTCTTCCAATCCTGCTCCGCTTGACTTTCTCTTTCTATTCAATCTTCTTACGCCTAATTTTATTCCATTTTTTAAAAAATAACTTCGGATGCTTTGCACAAATATTACCCCCTTTAGCAAGAGCCTATCTTAATCTTGTTATTTTCGCCACTGGACTTAAAATTCCCTCTAATACTTCCAAAAATTTCAATATTTTTTTGATCATAAACGTTAATTATCTATACAAGATCTGGGCAGTAACTGTTCGTATGGAAAATTACCGTACGACAAAGTCTGGTGAAACAATTGAAACGCGCAGATAGTAGTCAAATAAAAAAGCCCTCAAATGGGCTTTTTTACAAACGATAATTGCTAAACTTCTAAAGCTATTCATTCATGAACAATTTTATTACTATCAGACATACTTCTTGTGATTCCAGTGGAACGTGACTGATATACCACTATATCAAACTTTGACTTGAGCAACTTTAACTGTCCAGTTAAAGAGGTCTTCCTTTTTCCCTAGTTGTATTCCGGTCATTTCATCATATAGGTCTTGTGATAGTAGGCCAATTTTATGATCATTTATTACTATTGTATGATCGTTCCACGTTAATTCGCCAACGGGTGAAATAACGGCTGCGGTTCCTGCTCCAAAGACTTCTTCAAGTTCACCGCGCGCATGGGCAGCATAAACCTCTTCAATTGAAATTTTTTCCTCGCGCACAGGTATATTCCAATAGTTTAATAATTGAATAACAGAATCACGGGTTACACCGGGTAAAATGCTGCCATTTAATTTTGGTGTAACGACTTCGCCATTGATTTTGAAGAAAATATTCATACTTCCAACTTCTTCAACATATTTATTCTCTTTCGCATCCAGCCAAAGAATTTGAGCATAGCCATTTTCATCAGCCTTTTCTTGTGCCTTCAGGCTGGCGGCATAATTACCTGCGGTCTTAACATGACCAACACCCCCAATAACAGCCCGGACGTACTTTTCCTCTACAAATATTCTAACAGGACTTAATTGGTCGCCATAATAGGCACCTGACGGAGAGAGAACGACAAGCAATTTATATTGTTTGGATGGCCGGACACCGAGGTACGGTTCCGTTGCTATGATAAACGGACGGATGTAAAGAGATGTCCCTACACCATCAGGAACCCAAGCTTTTTCCGTTAAAATTAATTGCTTAATTGCTTTTAATAAAAAACTCTCATCAATTCGGGGAATGCATATCCTGTCACAGGAATCATTCAATCGCTTCATATTTTTTTCTGGACGGAAGAGTTGGATCGCACCATCCGCTGTTTTATAGGCCTTTAGTCCTTCGAAGATTGCTTGACCATAGTGAAAAACCATTGCGGCCGGATCGAGTGTTAATGGCTCATAAGGGGTAATCCTGGGATGAAACCAACCCTTTTCGCTATTATAATCCATTACAAACATGTAATCACTGTAAAATACCCCGAAACCTAAGGCGTCAGGTGCAGGCTTTTCCTTTAATTCTTCTCTTTGAATAAATTCAATTGCTTGTTCCATCATCACACCTCATATCCATTCGCTAAGTTATTTTTAAAATGACGCTTTTTTCTGCCAAAACCCAATCATGACGATGAAGTCTAATAATGTGAGAAATTGAGATTTGTAATTCATTGTACTATACCAGTTAAAGCTTTCAAACTTTAATTAACTATTATCCCTACGAATTGTGGATAGAAGTGACTGGTATTGTTACCCAACAGTCGTTATTTGTTTTATTAAAATGGAAAACTACTCTAACGTATGATTAAATAGGGAGAAGGCTTTGGGAGGTAAAGTTTTTCTCTGTTCTTTACGGTAACACGAAAAGGGTGAGAATTAACCTTTAAGCGGGTAAAGAGTGTGTTAGAGGATACAATAAATGGAAAACAGCAATTAAATTTGAAGAGGTTCTCTTTTTTTTAGGTAAATGAAAATTCGTTCCAATGATTAGAAGGATGTGAGAACGTGGTAGAGACAGATATGTCAAAATACGAGAAGAAAATAGTTATCCGCAATATACGCTTCGAAGACATTGATGCAATTATAGAATTAGGAGAACGTTGCTTCCCTAACATGACAACGTGGAAGCGGGAGCAATTAGTTAGTCACATTGAAATTTTCCCACAGGGGCAGTTCTGTGTCGATTATGAGGATAAAATTGTCGGTTCATGTTCGAGTTTGATTGTGAATTTTGATGAATATAAAGATCAGCACACGTGGAATACGATAACTGACAGCGGTTATATCACCAATCACGACCCTGACGGATTTAACTTATACGGGATTGAAGTGATGGTGGACCCAGAATACCGTGGTTTGAAGCTTGGACACCGCCTTTATGAGGCGCGCAAGGAACTCGCCCATGAATTAAATCTTCAAAGCATTATCATTGGCGGACGAATACCGAATTATCACTTGCATAAGGATGAAATGACAGCGCGTGAATATGTTACTGCGGTTGAGAAGCACAGCCTATATGATCCGGTGTTATCTTTTCAACTCCTACAGGGTTTTATCATTAAACGAATCAATACAAGGTACCTCCCTGATGACAAGGCATCTGCCGCTTTTGCGACCCTAATGGAATGGAACAACATTGATTATCTACCTAAGTCCCGGCGCGTTTATCGTGCCTCTTCCCCGGTTAGAATATGTGCCATTCAATATATGATGAAAAAAATTGATAGCTTTACGGAGTTTACGAACCAGGTAGAGTATTATGTCAACGTTGCTGCTGATTTCGGTTCGGATTTTGCTGTCTTTCCAGAATTATTTACAGCGCAATTGATGTCGTTTCTCGAGGAAAAGAGACCAGATCAGGCAGTTCGTGTACTTGCCACCTATACAAATCAGTTTATCGAACAGTTTACAGAACTGGCTGTCCGATATAATGTTAATATTGTCGGTGGTTCACATTTCGAGGAAGAAAATGGAAATATTTACAATGTAGCCTATTTATTCCGTCGAGATGGTACGATAGAGAAACAGTACAAGCTTCATATTACGCCAAATGAACGAAAATGGTGGGGTATAACAGAAGGAAATGAATTTAATGTTTTTGATACTGATTGTGGGAAAGTTGCGATACTCATTTGTTATGACATCGAGTTCCCGGAACTTGCCCGGATTGCCGTCGATAAGGGAGCTAATATCATTTTTGTCCCATTCTGTACGGATGATCGCCAAGGATATCTACGAGTTCGTTATTGTGCCCAGGCTCGAGCTATTGAGAACCAAGTATATACTTGTATTGCAGGAGCAGTAGGTAATTTAACCCATGTAAAGAACATGGATATTCAATATGCGCAGTCTGGAATTTTCAGTCCTTCGGATTTTGAATTTGCAAGAGATGGAATTGTTGGAGAATGTGATGCAAATATCGATACGGTTGTTGTTGGAGACGTTGATATTGAGAAGCTAAGACGCTCACAAAAAACGGGTTCCGTGCGCCAGTTGCAAGATCGCCGGCGTGACTTGTATCGAATTGAATGGGGAAAAGTCTAGAACTTGATTAGTTTACACAAAAGGCGAACAGTGACAATCACTGTTCGCCTTTGTTCGTTGTTTTTCCTCTCTTTACCAGCAGTCTCATAGCTTAATCAGACAATCTTAACATTATCTTAACAATATCAAAGTAAGTTCTGAAAGGTTGTTCGATAAGATGTATTTGTAAAGAAGAAATGAAAGTAAATGATAGGAGATGGATGAGATGAAAAAGACAAGTCTTTTAGTGGCCGGTGCATTTGTTGGGGTTTTCTCCCTTGGAGCCCTGTTAGCTCCAATTGGTGAATCGTCAGCCAGTACAAATTCCGATGCATCTATCAAAAAAATGTCGCTGACCCAAACAGCCGTAAAAGAAACACCAAAAGGAGAGACAGATAGTTATAATTGTCCAATGGGTGTATCTCCTATGGGAGGTGGTGCCGGAATGATGGGGCAAAATTTTGCCGGTACAATGCCTTCGGTTATTGCTAAGGCGCTTGGGATGACTGTGGAGGAACTTCAGGTTGCCCGTCAAGAGGGAAAAACAGTAGCTGACATCGCTGCGGATAAGGG
>JAIMAD010000274.1 GCA_023512145.1 Bacillus sp. (in: firmicutes)
CTATATCCTATTCTTGGTAAAAAAAATAGACCCTAAACTGGTCTATTGTAGTGCTTTGATATCGTGAATAATTTCATCAAAGGGAACATCCTTAAAACCACTATATACTTTTTTAATATGTCCCTCCTGATCAACTAAGTAAAGATAGGTTTGATGAATCACCTGATTACCATCTTCAGGTTTTTTTACAATTGTCTTGAAATTTTTTGCAGCATAGTTTTCAATAAACTCCTGCGAGTAGTCTGTTAGAAAGGTCCAATTAGTAAAATCCACTTGAAACTGTTCCGCATAGTGGGTTAACACTTCAGGGGTATCGACTGTGGGATCGACACTGAAGGAGACAAATTCAACTTCTTTCAAGCTCTCATCCTTAACCATCTTTTGTAACTTAGTCATATTGGCAGTCATTGGCGGACAAACATCCGCGCAGTTTGTAAAAATAAAATCTGCAATCCAAACCTTTCCCTGTAAATTCTTCATTCCAAAATCTTTATTATTTTGGCTTACGGCCTTAAAATCCTTTACTGGCCAATCGACCGCATCTACTATTTCCTTTTTTCCACAAGCCGATAATAAAAGAGCACTAATGATTAATAAAAATAATATGAACCGCACTTTCAAGAGATCACCTACAATCTTTTCCTTTTCCTTTTCCTTTTTAGTTTAACAAAATTATTAAAAAGAGGAAAGGAAACAGCTTAATCAACAGCACCTGTTCGTTCAATTGTATTCTTTACATGTACTTCAAATGTGGCCTGCTTGTATTTCTTTTGCCATTCTTCCACCGTTATAGGCTTTCCTCTTAAATGGGCTTCGTATTCATTCCCAAATCCGATTGGGTCAGCACCCAGCTCCTTAAAGCGGATGAGCAAATCTTCAACATTCTTTTTCATTACTTTATCGACTTCGTTTTCAAGAAATTTTACTGAAGCGGGTTTGGCTAAATCTAAGGCTTCAGTCATTTCTAATAATCTTGAATCTAATTTTATATCCACTTTAAAATGAAGGTTTTTTTTATCTACTAATTTTATTTTAGATTTACTTCGAATGTTATCTATGGATAAATATATTTTACTGTAAAGTGGTTTATTAGTGTAATTTTCATTTTTTAAAATAATTTTTTTAAATTTTTCTTTCTTAAACCCCATTTCTTGTGTACCTGCATTATATTGATCCATTAATATTTTCAAATAAAAAAGTTTCCCTTGCTTTAATTCATCAACTAAACGGTCATCTTTAAAAATGCCAACCCCAGAAATAATAATATCGTCTTTCTTAACTTTTAGGATTGGAAGAACAGGGTCCCTTCCTATAGCATAATAATTATGGTTAAACTCCTGTAAGGTAGGTGATATAATTTGTTCACCCTCCACATTTTGTTTAATCAAAAAATACATATATGTCCCAAGGTTAATATCCTGTTTAGTTTGGTCAAGCTGCAAAATCTCGGAAGCTGATTTATCTGCAATCGTTAAATAGACCATATTTCCAATTGCCGCATCACGATTTAACGTGTCTACTAGCTGGATTATCCCTTTTTTTGCAAGCTCTCTACTGTAAATTACTGAACGGAGTTGTCCCAAAACTAGCCTTTGATCAGATTGAAGATTTTCAGTTTGCCTTATTCCTTTAGTTGTTTTAGATATAGCAGTTACCACTTTTGAAGTCGATTTTGTCATCGGATCAAATTTTTGAACCACTGCGGTACCTTTAATTTTATCTTTTTCTTCCAAATCGAAACCCACTGCAATGATCAGACCTAATTTTTCTAGGGGTTTTTGCTGAACACACCCTGCATTAATGACCATGATCATACTACAGATAGACAAAAAGATAATTTTCTTTTTATCAGACTTCCTCACTTGTCTTCTTCCTCCTTAGGTACCACTTTTTAACCAGGACAATCAGCGAAAGGACTACAGGGTAACAAAAGGCAGCAAAAAAGCCCAATTGAGCTATAAAATCAGTCACTTCATTCATTTGATACCTTGCTCTAATAAAAAATGTTCCACCCCAAACGAGAAGTCCTAGTATCCAAATGCCCTTGCTCTGTTTCCAATTTATTATCCGATGTAATCCTTTAGATGCAGCCCATAAATAGAAGCACATATTTGGCAAGATAATCAACATCCAAAATGAAACGGCAATAAATTCAAATCGTTCTAGGTTCGGTAACCTGACGATTTTGAACATCGATAAAACTGGCCAAATGGTTCGGGCTAACCCATTTTCAGCGAAGAAAGTGGTTGATATCATGGTAATAAGCACAAAAATGATCGTTGTAAAAAGATTTCCTATTTGCGAGAACAAAAAGACTCTTTTTTTATCTCTTACATATGGATAAAAAAACATAATGTGTTCAAAGCCCATTAGCGAAAGAGATGTTTTATAAATTCCTTTAACGATTTGCTTAAAATCCACATTTAAAATTGGAAGTAAATTTTTGGGATCTGAATACTGTAAGGGCACGACTAGAATAAAATATAACCAGATTGTCCCTAGTACAGAAAGAAAAGCTACGCCGACAACTACACGAATACCGCCATTAACGGCATAGATTGTTAATAGGATAAGAGCAATAGAAATTTGCCATGTTCGTAAATCCGGAAAAATCCATACTTGGACTATTTCAATATAATTCATGAGGATAATAAAAAAACTTAAAGTCATATAGAGGATATATATGAAGTTCAAAGCATTCCCAATCCATTTACCAAAAACGTCTACCTGGATTCCATATAAATCAGCACTATCATATTTTCTAAGCATTAAGACAATCATTGCTATGACAATGGCTGAAGTCATTCCCCCAAATAAGACAGATATCCAAGCATCATGTTTTGCTTCTAAGTATACTATCCTAGGTAATCCAACAACTCCTACACCCGTTTGCGTAGCATGTACAATAAACATGATAAAGAACGCATTAAATAGTAATCCATCCTTTGGATGTAAATTCACCTTCATCCTGACCGCTCCTATTCATCTACATCCTTTTTTTCAAGTCCTTTTTGTTTTGTAAATCGTTTATTATCAACCGTGTTGTTTGTTACTGGCCTGCGTGAAGAAAATTGAGGAGGAAATTTAAAGAAACTATATCCTAAGTCCTTCCAACTAAATGGATAAACTGGCATTAGATATGGTCTTCCTAATGAGGTTAGTTTCAATAAGTGAATAAGAAGAAAACAAAACGCAAGCATAATTCCAATCCCCCCCCAGATACCTGCTAAGATAATAATTGGAAATCGAATTATCCGAATTGCAGTACCCATTAAATAGCTTGGAGAAGTAAATGATCCAAGGGCACTTAGTGCAATAATAATTATTAGTATATTGCTGGTAAACCCTGCAGAAACAGCTGCCTGTCCGATGACAATACCACCAACAATACCCATTGTTTGACCAACTTTGGTTGGGAGTCTTGCACCCGCTTCTCTTAAAAGCTCAATTACAAATTCTAAAAGGAGAGCTTCTAAAACCGGTGGAAACGGGACATTTGCCCTAGATTGGCCTAGAGAAATAAGCAATGCTGAGGGAATAACCTCATAGTGAAAGGTCAAAACGGCTACATAGGCTGGTGATAACAGTACAGATAAAAAAATGGCAGTAAGCCGCAGCATTCTTAAAAACAACGCCATATTCCAACGCATGTAAACATCTTCGGTTGACTCAAAAAAACTAAAAAATGGTGTTGGCCCATATATCGCCGCCGGGGAACGGTCCATTAATACTGCAACCCTCCCACTCATTAATGATTGGGATATTCGATCAGGTAGTTCTGAAGACATAATTTGCGGGAAAACCGTCCAGCTATTATCCTCAATCAATTGGCCAAGAACTGTGGTATCCGGGATGTAATCGTACTCTAAATCCAAGATTCTTTGCCGAAAGGTGTTTACATTTTCTTCATCAGCGATATCTTTCAAATATACCAACTTTCCAGGTGTCCTGACCCTCTTTCCAATGCTAATATCCTCCATACACAATTTTGGATCTTTCAAATTACTTCTTATAATATTTAAATTCCCTATAAGTGATTCTGTAAAAGAAATCTTCGGACCATAAACAAGCGACTCTGTTTCTGCTTTTTCTAGGGATCTTTCAACGGTTTTACCGATATTTGCAAGTATTCCGTATGGTTCACCATCAATATAAATGTATGTTTTCCCTTCTATTAAGGAAGAAACGATTTCTTTTAGCTGATTGGTACCGGAAATTTCTGCAATAGGTAATATTTGACTGATATTCTCGGTGGTCCAAGCAACTTGCGTATTTTGTTGAACAGGTAAGAGAATATATTCATCAAGGCTACTTTTATCAATTAGGCTACTCAAAAAGCAAAAAACAATCTTTTTCCCATCCTTCTTTAAGGTCCTAAAATTAAGGTCTGAACAGGCTTCTAGTTCTGCTTGTAATTGTTCTTTTAGTTCATCGACATTTAATCTATGGGCTTTTTTTTCTTCAGACAGTTTTTTTTCTGGTTTTCTTTTGAACATAGGCAACACCTTTAACCATTCAATTTTTTTTATTTTTACCCAATATATCTTTTTTTACCCAAACAAATAAAGAAGCCCAATTCTATTGAAAAAAGGTAAAAAACCTCTAAACCATATGGTCTAGAGGTTTGGTAACTATTAATCAAAATAATACATGAGGGCAATGACACCTGGACCCGTGTGTGTACTGATTGCTGGACCCGTATAGCCTATCGATATATCCTCGTAACCTGTTAATTCAGTCATCGCATCTTTCACTCTCGTAGCTAGTTCGTATGCATCGCCATGAACGATACCCACACCACGAATTGTCTTCCCAAAGACATCATCAGCAAATTGCTTGGCAAAAAATTTAACAGCCTGCGAATGGCTCCGTACTTTTGCGACTGGATTATACTCCGCACCTTCGAGCGATGCAATTGGTTTTATCTTTAATAATGATCCTATCAGGGCCTTACCTTTACCAATCCGCCCGCCCTTCACCATGTTATCGAGCGTATCAACCATAATGTATAATCTTGTATTCGCGCACATCTCGTCAAGTCGGTTAAGAATTTCCGCCATGCTCTTTCCCTGTGCCGCCATTTCGGCTGCAACTTGAACCTGAAAACCAAGGGCAATCGATATAAACTTCGAGTCAAGAACGGTGACTTTCGCCTTCGTCATTTGGGCAGCACTTTCTGCGGATTGAACGGCTCCACTCATTTTACCGGTCATATGGATCGATAATACCTCATACCCTTCTTCTCCAAGCCGGTCGTACACTTCAAGGAATGCTCCAGCGGAAGGTTGTGAGCTTTTCGGTAATTCATCTGTTTTTCTCATTTTTTCTATATATTCAGCAGCACCTATTTCTACTCTGTCTAAATACGTTGCTCCACTTATCGTTACGGACAATGGTACCACGACAATACCAATTTTTTCAGCCACTTCTATCGACATGTCCAATGTTGAATCAGTTACAATTTTAATCTTGCTAATAATAGTCACATCCCCATCAGTTCTGGTTTTTATTATACATGTATCACCGTTTTAATGAAATAACAACCACTTTTTTCTTTCAGTCTCTTTTCGTAAACTTTATTGCTTTTTATCACTAAAATAAATTTTTCTAGTAAATAAATAAAACGTTTTACGATAAGATGCCCCGATACAGGACGTTTTTAGTTATTGATTCGAAAAACAACAATCTATGCGAAAATAACCTTCTATTAAAAATTAGTAAGTGGATGTTTTCCAAACAAAAAGGACATCGGTTACCCGATGTCCTAATAAAATTAAGCATTATTCTTTAATTCTCCTACTTTAAACAATTGCTCATAATCAGGCCACTTCATGACCTTTTTTAAATAATCTTTAAAGGAGTAGCATTTTTTCAGTTTTTTCTCCCCGTAAAGCGAGGTAACAAATATTTGTAAACGGACCTGGATCATAAATCTATAAGTACTATCTTCCTCTAATACAGGAATATCCGTGACTTTAACCTTCTGTCCAACATCATTTCTGAACTCTAGGCTTTTGGTTAACACAATATCAATCCTCTTTTTCACCCGTTTGATTATATTATACACCACGCCTACCTCGAATGGTGTCTAAATATGCTTGGTTAAAAAATAATATTTGTGAATATTTTACACCTCAAAACAAGCAAAAACAGGACAAATGGATGGCCTGTTTTCCTAGTCGTATGATTTAGGTACATATCGTCTTATCCCGGCATTCTATTTTGGATTTTTCTGGAGATAACTGTTTTTGATAATAAATAAAGACTGTTTACTTTATTTGCGGTTTTCGGCGTCCTGAGATGTAGCCCGGGTGAGATTATTACTGCAGATTGGACAGATTCATCTGTCTGTATCACTACTGCTGTAGGATGGTTGGTGGTATTTAAGTG